>CAYNHH010000009.1:0-26847 GCA_964397085.1 uncultured Candidatus Saccharibacteria bacterium | reverse complement strand
CTGAACCTCCATAGCCATACATGCCATCCATATCCCAATCTGGTTTACCGAGCACCTTGGTATAAAATTCTGCTAACTTTGTTGCATCTTCACTATTCAACATTATGCCACTGAGTTTCATATATATCTCCTAAATTTATATCTTATATTCTAACACAGGTTGATAATCACTACTTGAGTCGGATACTTAAGCCCTTACCACCAAATTCTTGGCACACAAATACCGGCTGACTATCCGTACTTAAAGTTGTGTCATATTCGTAACCAATCTCATCAAATCCGTTGAGATCTAATTTGTTAGAAATTTTGTGAGTAATTAGCCAATGAGCATAGGCGCCTCGAGCAATCTTAGTATGTACTGTAACAAAAGTTGGCCTGTTCGTTTTTGGGCTCATAGTAAGAAAACTTGGTGTTACAACCCTGTTGTTATCTACATATGGCAAAATTGTCTTACTATACTCCACTGCAGTGAGATTAATAATTGGCCCTACGCTAGGAAGGGTTGCAGCTATTGTGTTGCCCCAGAATTTATACAAGTGCTTGTATGGTTCGTCTGGTAGCTTATACCCCATTTCAAGGCGGTACGGATATATTCCATCAAGAGGTCGTAGTATTCCATAGAGGCCAGAAAGAATTCTCAGGGTTTTGTTGGCATACATCCTATCTTCATCACTTAAAGTATCAACCTGTAAGCCACTATATATGTCGCCCAAAAATGAATCTATAGCTGCACGCTGGTGGCGCTCTTGAGTTGACCAGTTAGTAATAAGCTGATGAGTTATATTTGCAAGATTTGACGAGAGATCCATAGCCTGTGCTAGCTGTGTTACAGAAAGAGTCTTTAGATATCCGTTAAGTTCACATGACTTTTTGATAAGTTGGGGCTGTGTAAGTGACCTGGACTGATTATTCTCAGCTGGGCGCATGGTCTTTGAAGAGTGGATTAGAATAATCATAATTTATCTATCTGTTAATAGTAGTGTTTGTGTAGTTTTATTATAGCAAAGGTATATAGGCAATTTATATAATGCTATACTTTTATCAATACTATGCAACCAACTGGACCATTTCATTTACTAAATCAAAACAAGTACTTCAATGGCTGGCCGACGCTGAAGTCTGACCCTAGCACTGTTGTTATGACATTCCCAGTAGAAGACTGGTCTGGCCCAGCAGCAGTTACTCTCACGCAGCTGCCTGATGGAAGTATCAAGCTAGAGATTTATGGAGACGGTAACAAAAAGATGGCAGAACATCAGGCATTGGCTGCGATGTCGCTAGATGAAGATGGTAGTGGATGGACTAAGATCGCCAAATCTGATGAATTTGTCACTATACTTCAAAATAAATATGATTGCATGCGACCCACACTGTTTAATTCACCTTACGAAGCTGCAGCAGCCTTTATTATTGGCCATCGTATTACGATCACTCAAGCAAGATGTATTCGTAATAATTTGGCCGTAGAGCATGGTGATGCGGTGCGAGTAAAAGATGAGGTATTTCACGCATTCCCTGAGCCTCAAAAGCTCTTGACACTAGATGGATATGCTGGCCTGAGTGAGACAAAAATATTTAGACTCCACGCCGTTGCCCAGGCAGCAATTGAGGGGCAGCTATCTCGGGAGTACTTACGTGACCTTGATGATGCCGATGCACTTGCTAAGCTTGAGCAGCTACCGGGTATTGGTCCTTTCTTCTCACAAGGTATACTTTACCGTGGTGTTGGCAAAAGAGATGGTTTTACTGAAGACGATATGACTTTTCATGCTATCAAAACGGCATACAATCTTAATCAACGTGCAACGATCAAAGAAATGCTTGCTATAGCTGATAACTGGAGGCCGTATAGAATGTGGGTTGTTGTACTAATGCATGTATGGCTTCGTGAAACCGATAATTATCCAAAGCGCACATTTAGCAAGAAGTAATCTTACTTGTCCTCAATAATTTTTGTTATGAGATAATCTCCATATAAAGTATTGCACTACTATTGTAAATCGTTTACAATAGTAGTTATGAAGCTAACACGTGATACGAAATACAGCAAGGATATCCTTACCGTGGTTGGGCGATTTGGGCACGCAACAAATGCCGAGCTACTCTTTGAATTAAGAAAGCAATATCCGAAATTAAGTGCAACCACAGTTCACCGTGCTAGTGCACGCATGCTTGAACAAGGAAAGATCAGTATAGCACCGGTAGACAACCAGGGCTCAATGCGGTTTGATGCACTCCTTGATCCGCACGACCACTTTATCTGTAGTGCTTGTGATGGAGTTAGAGACATAAGTATTGCAGAAGATTTTTTACCTACAATTAATAAGAAGCTGGGCGGCTGCAAAGTCACTGGTCGGTTAGTAATATATGGAAGTTGCGAAAAATGCTTAGTCATAAACGGAGGAAAAATATAATGAAGACAGTCATAATTATAGGAATCGTTCTGATTGTTGCAGTTGGTGCGATAATCGTCTACTCAAGTAGTCGTTCGGCATCCACAGCAGACCCTTCTTCATCGAGCAAACAATCTATGGACACTATTGAGTCAGGTATGAAGGCTGGGGCGCTACTCCTAGATGTTCGCACGCCTGAAGAGTACAGTAGTGGTTATATCCAGGGCGCTACAAATTTACCACTTAGTAATATTGAGACAGGGACATTACCAGCCGTTGCGAAGGAAACAAAAATATATGTCTACTGCAGAAGTGGCAATAGGTCAGCTCAAGCTAAGTCATTGCTTGAAAAGTCAGGGTTCACAAATATTAATGACCTTGGTGGTATGTCAGATGTGATATCTATCGGTGGCCAACAAACTAAGTAAAGGAGTATATAATGAAAATTACAATCTACAGCACAAAAACTTGCCCCTACTGCGATATGCTCAAGTCGTGGTTGCAAGACAAAGATATGGAGTTTACTGCCTATAGTGTCGATACCAATCCAATTGCCGCACAAAATATGGTCAATATTAGTGGTCAAATGGGCGTGCCGTTTAGTGTGATTGAAAAAGATGACGGATCAACGGTAAATATACTTGGTTTTGATAGGTCAAGATTTGAATCTGAGCTAAATATATAATTAACAAGAAGGAATGTATGAAAAAATCAAACTTAGTTATCCTAATTGCAATCATGACTCTTCTTATGGCAACAGGTGTCTTTGTGTTACTGTCGAGTACATACAAGGTTAAGCAAGTTGAGCCAGCTACTGTACAAGAGCCGCCTAACAGTACTAGAGTTGATGAAGAAATTATTTCAGACCGTAACCAGTCAACCGAAGCTCAACTACTATACCTTATAGAAGAAGAAAAATTAGCACACGACGTATACACTGTCATGTATCAGAAATATGGTGCCAAAGTTTTTGGTAACATATTACAAAGCGAAATAACACACCAGGGTAAAGTCTTAGCATTATTACAGGCTCGTAGTATACCAGACCCTCGATCGTCAGAGGTTGGAGTATTTACGAATCAAGAATTGCAGGCACTCTATAATCAACTGATCAAACAAGGAAATATAAATGAAATGGAGGCATACGAAGCTGGTGTTGTTATTGAGGAAAAAGACATAGCAGATATTAGTGCACAGCTTGCGACCACAACAGATCAAGACGTGATTGATGCGCTCGAGATACTTCGTAAAGGCTCCGAGAGCCATTTGCGTGCCTTCAACCGTCAGCTTTAGATCTGACTTTACACTAGGCTACAACCAGTTTGAATTTGTTATAATAATCATCGGATTGACATGTGTTTAGTATCACCGATGCAGCTAGTCTATGACTACCCTTAACCTACAGTTTGACTCTATCATTCTAGCCAATTAAAAACACCCGATCATGTTTCGGGTGTTTTTAATTGGCTGAGCGTCGCGGCTAGAAACGGCCGGTACACCAAGCCTGGCTTAATAAGCTGTACGCTAGAAAGCTTTTGTCGCGCCTTCTTCTATTGCTTTTTCAGCATTCTCTTTTGACATCATTGCACAAACGGTTGTTCCGCATTTCTCGTGTTTACCTTTGGCCATGTACCCACCTTTTTTAGTCATGTGAATCTCTGGTGCAGACAATTCAACGCCTTTTTCCTTACATTTAACACAATATCCTGTAATCATATATATCCTTTATATTAATTGTTTTATCAATATGTATTATACCGCTTTTTTTGGTTATTCACTAACAAAAGTTCAGATTTATACGAACAGTTGATGCCCCAAGCGTAAGTTTCAAGGAATAACTCGATTTTTTTGATTTTCTATACTAACCTACTATAAGTTCCTTTGGCTAAGCTACTTGGTCTAAAACTCCCTAACTCAATCTAACGATATTACTTTATCTTAGCGAAACCAATAGTACCAGTGATTTGCAGGACAAGGCCAGCGGTCACTACGAATGCTTGCCAACTTTGAGGCTCATTCTGTAATACCCCCATAACAATGAGGTAAATGCCAATTGTGATCAGTACAATGTTTAGCACCTGTTTTCCTAAATCTGATGATTGTTTTTTTGCCATACTCTCTTTCTTTATTAATGCATATGCCTAATTTTAAATGAGGCTTACAATAAACACAAGCTATGGCTCATTGAGTTAGTGAAGAAGAATTTATATAACTCAGAATGGAGGGCTGAATCAAGATTAAATTTCTAGCCAAGTACTGCACCAAAACATTACGGTCAGTTTTGGTGTACTACTTGGCTGGGGCGGTAGGATTCGAACCTACGAATGACGGCACCAAAAGCCGTTGCCTTACCACTTGGCCACGCCCCATTATTCTGTTGAATTCATACTTAAAACACTACTTATAGAGTTATTTTAACCTGATCATCATAGCGTATTTATCTCATTTTTTCAAGCTTGCTGGTTTGCAGTAAAGTTACTTATTTGTAACTTTTTGAGACTCAACTGGTGTTGCTTTAATGCCGTAGTTTTGACGATATATCTCAACCGTACTTATGAAGAGTACGAGTATTACCGGCCCAAAAATAAGGCCGAGCATACCAAAGGCGGCAAGGCCAGAAAGTACCGCGATGATCATAAGAGCTGGGTGTATACGAACTTTTTTGGGTACTGTGATTGGTCTAAATACTAGGTCGAGCTGATTTAGAATCAGCAATTGTACTAGAATAAGTATTATTGCTTGATTGTACTGCCCTAGTACTGCAAAAATAATTGCTGCACCAAAGGTAAAGATGGCCGTACCAAGGTACGGTATGAATCCCAAGAAAAAAGCGATTGTTGCAAATAGTATTGCGTTGGGAATACCTAGCAAATAGAAGGTAATGCCCATTATGGTTGATGCTGTGAGGCTAATAACAAACGATCCGAGAACGGCACCTCTAAGAAGCAGTTGAGTTTTTTCTATATAGTCAGCTGTGATTGCTCTCCCTAACGGTGAGACTTCAAGTGCAATTTTTTTGACTGTTCCCATACGTGGTATTAAAAATATTAGAGCAGCAAAGAATAAACTTATAGCAACAAAAAAAGTGAATAAATTTTTAACCATTACCGTTACAAAACCTATCAGCTGTGAGCTAAATTGTTGCAAAAACTGTACTAAGTATTTACTAACATCTTGGCTACTAATGTTAATATTCAGACTTTTTAGAATATCTTGCAATCTTGTAGTAAGTTGATTAACTTCACCAGTTGAGATGTATGAATTGATAGAGTTGCTGAGAGTAATGGCTTCAGTCAATAAGTTTCTGACAATAAAGAATATTATTATTGATGATAGTATAATAAATATTGCAATAATAAGAGCCGTAATCATCCTTGGTGACCACTTTAATTTTCTTTGCAAACGAGAATACGTTGGATGAAGTAATGCAGCGAGCAATAGTGCTAGTATTAATGCCCCAGCATAAGGCATGAATGTTATGGCGAGTAGTATAGCTAGAATGAAAAATGCTATGCCAAAAAATACTTTGGCCCGAATATCACCCAGTAGATACTGAACTTCTTTTTGTGTATCTGGTGATTTTATTGAACTTTTTCTAGGCAATACTCTGTATAGTATGTTCATTAGGCGCCCAGAGTTCTGTGAGTTGTCAGTTGTTGTTGATTTTTTTATATTCATAATTAGAACAAATTATAACAGAAATACGAGATTGTTTCAATATTAGCCCGTTGTAAAACATGCTATTTTTGAATCTTATACTGCGCTGATATCACCTACAAATGCACCCATAAATAGCTTCGCAACATCTACGGCTGGGCCAGCTGTAGGAGCATGAAACCATTTAAGGCCTGGAGCAGTGTTTACTTCTAGTATATGTGCATTATTATTCTCATCCACTAAGTAATCAACTGCAGCAAATTGTAGCCCCATAATTGACGCTATTTTAAGTGATAGTTTGTTTAGTTCACGATCCCAGTCAGATTCTGGATACGAAATACGGGCTAGCTCACGATCTTCTTGTACTGATAGGCCATATTCACTTTCGTGGACAGCAATTACTTCTCCACCAAATACTAAGTAGCGCATTTCTCGGCCGAATATGTATTTTTCTAATATATACTTTCTTACATTAATTCCCTGCAACTGATCTTTGTGCTCAATAATGTGTATATCAAAAGAGCCCATGCCAGTACGAGGTTTTACGATGATTTTTTTGTGGGTCTCCAAAAAACTCTCGGCTTCTTCGATACTCTTGGGGCTAGCAAATGGAATATTGGGTAGATTATTTCGCTCAAGAATAAGACGAGTAAGGTATTTGTCTTTGGCTAGGCTAGAACTTACATGTGAGTTGAGGCCACTGCATGCATAATGGACATATTTTTCGCCACTCTCTGTAGATACAGCAAATAAGCTACTGGGAGTTACCCAAGAAGGTTGCAAGCCCATTTCTTCTGCACGAGCAAATAATAGCTTGGAGGTACTGATTTTTTTGGTGATCATAGCTAAGATTTTCAGAGCAAAAAAATAGGCTCTGCCTTTCATGTAATTAGTTCGATAATAATTGAGTTGTTGGTCTGGATTAGACTAGCCACCTTTGAGCAGTGCGCTAAAGAGTGTGTATTACTTCTATATTATATCAGCTTTGCGGGTAATATGCCACTGCCGCAACCTTGCACTCTCAGTAAAAATGTTGTCGCTTGCTTTTGTTGTGCCAAACATTTATTCTAGGTTTGTCCACCGCACCTTACTCGCGAAAGTAGAAAACTATGAGTCTGCGTTATCATACTCTAGAGCAGATGATCGAAATGATGGACGATAGTAACCGACCTGCTATACTTGCCCTAACAGGCGATATTCAAGACAATGCAATTGTCATGCCTGGATCAACCGGTAACCATCAAGCTTGGGTTGGCGGCTATCTTGACCACGCTGTTGAAGTGATGAATATTGGTGTGGCTCTATATACTTTGTTTTATTCAACTGGCAGACTGGCACACCTCGAGCCTGAAGAGCAATTCACTCTTTCTGATGTATTACTGGTAGTCTACCTCCATGACCTCGAGAAGGCTTTTCGCATTGAGCTCGACGCCACTGGATTACCAAAAATTGATTCAGAAGGTAGATATGTAGTGCGTGAGGATATGCAATCGAAGACTGCTCGCGAAACTTTCAAGCATAAGGTAATTGCAGAGGCAGGGATTGTGCTCACCGAACAGCAGGCTCATGCTCTTCACTTTGTAGAAGGTATTCGAGATGTCGACTACTCCCCTACTAGCCGAGTTATGCGCCCGCTTGATACCTTATGTCATATGTGTGACCTTACTTCAGCCCGAATCTTTTACGACTTTCCAAAGTCTGGTGGTGACACCTGGTCACCTATTGGGCGCCATTATGAAAAATTTACAGTTCAATAGCAGAGAATTTTACCTCATATTCTATGGGGTATTTTTATTTGTAAGCGTACCTCAACAGATGAATATATATTGCATAGATGAGGGTTTTATAGTATAGTAATCGTGAATACTTTGTTCCTACTACAGACGGGAGTCAATTCTCTTCAGAGTCCCAAACCAGTGCAAGCATAGCAGTTGCTTTTCAGACTCACAAAGTCTTATAGAGCTGTTTACATCTATCCCACATCCTGAAAGGTAGGCAATCGTGCTTACTACCCTGTATACTCTGCTCTGCATCGTTGCGTTCTTCGTTGGCATGGCAATGCTGCTACTGCCAGTTCGCAAGCGATTTGCGACCCTGCAGATGGCGCGCTACAACTGCTCGAAGTGTGGCAATGAATCAACTTGCTCTCATTGCGGGGGCAAGGGCGTTTTCTACACACCTGCAGCGAAGACCTGCAGTCACTGTGGCGGGTCAGGTAAGTGCCCCAACCAGTAGTTATATCCCAGATTGCTCACCATCAATAGGTGAATGATCTGGGATTTTTTATACTAGGTACTGGTAATTATTCTGTGTAAACATTACCATGTAGGTATATGGATGAAGACATTATGACCAAAGAGCATGTAGTAATAGTTGATAGTAACAATCAGCAAATTGGATTAGCAGACAAGGCAACAGTTCACACTGACCATACTCCGTTGCACAGAGCATTTTCGGTGTTTATGTTTAACGACAAAGGTGAGCTTCTTCTACAACAACGAGCACTTGGTAAGATTACTTGGCCGGGCATATGGAGTAACTCATGTTGTGGTCACCCTAGTTTTGAGGAGACACCTCAACAAGCTGCCAAACGGAGACTCTTGCATGAACTAGGCCTCAAAGTAGATACCTCTGATCTCAAGGTAATTCTTCCTGACTTTAGCTATAGAGCAGAGATGAATGGCGTGGTAGAACATGAGATCTGTCCTGTGCTCGTAATATCTTGCAGTAATGACCCGCTCCCAAATAGTTCTGAAGTAAATGATATCAAATGGATAGATTGGCAAGAATTTATATTAGATATACAGCAACCCAATTCATTTTCTCCTTGGTGCGTAGAAGAAGCACTACTATTACAGGCTAATTCAGAATTCTTACAATTTTATGCAGACCTAACTACGAACACGGTTGAGTAATGGGCCATACTGAGTATCTGATATCTGAATTGCAAATTTTTTACTCAGTACTTTTCTAATTTCGTCAGACTCTACATACTGTTTTGCAGTTCTAGCCTTATCATAGTCTGTCACTAGCGCGTTTATTTCTGAGCTCAGTGGAGTTGGGTCGACCATACCTATACCAAGCACATCCTCTACTCTCTTTAGGGCAGAAAGAGTTTCATTAGAGTACACCTTGCCTTCAATCTTACTAAAGGCTGCGAGTGCAGCTGGAGTATTTAAGTCATCATTGAGTGCCGCTACAAACCCGGCAACAAACTGCTGAGTAGCCTTTGTTTCGTCTTTTTGGGGTAATTGTCCTGGCCAAGCCAATATCATCTGGTCACAATATGCACGCAGAGTATTGAGTCTTTCTGTGGCAGATTGAAATGATGCGTTTGAAAAATCCATATGACTTCGGTAGTGCGCTTGTAATACCTGCAAACGAAATACAAGCGGATCAGGCATTTGGGCAAGAGTCGTAATGTTACCAACACTCTTACTCATTTTTTCACCTTCCACATTCAAAAATTCATTGTGTACAAAAAAATTTGCCTGATGACCGCCACATTGGGCAATCTCATTCTCGTGATGTGGAAACTTGAGATCGACTCCGCCAGTATGAATATCGAATGGTCTACCAAGATATTGGGTGCTCATTACAGAACATTCTATATGCCAGCCTGGTCTACCTACATAATTATGGCCTAGCCATTCAAAATCCCATGCAGGCTCATTAGACTTTTGGGCTTTCCATAGTGCAAAATCACCCACACCAGCTTTTTGGTCTTGATCATCTGTTACCCTTTCTTGTGCGTCATACTCTAAGTCAACAAGCTGACCATACTCTTTGCCAGTTTCCTTGTACTTGTTTAAACTGAAATATATACTACCCTCACTGATATATGCAATATTTTCTCTCAGAAGCTTCTTAATGAGTTCTTGTATACCCTCAATATGATCTGTCGCGCGTGGCAACTTGGTAATATCACCGCGGTTAATCCCGACTTTTTCAATATCATCAATGAAAATATCAGTATACTTGTCTGCCAACTTACCAAGCGCTTGCATTGGCTCTTCATTGGGATAATCACGATGTACTCTTGTTATCATCTTATCGTCAATGTCCGTGATGTTCATCACCCAATTTACCTGATAACCTTCAATATGATGCAGTACGCGCTGCAGCAGGTCATCCACAATAAATGCCCGTAGATTACCAATGTGAATATTGTCGTAGACGGTAGGTCCACAACTGTACATATTCACAGTCTTTTCATGTATGGGTGTAAATATTTTCTTAGATCTAGTAAGTGAATTGTATAATGTTAACATTTTTGGTCCTGTGATATCTGTTAATTTTCAAAAACAAGTTTGCGTAGCACTTCAGCTGCGTGACGACAGTCTTCAAGGGCGTCGTGATTGCCACGTGCAGGCAGGCCAAATTCTTCAAATATCGCGATAGAATTAAATAATTCTCCCTTGCCAAGCTTCACACAGTGTACATAGGCAAGTGGCCAGAGATCTAAAAAGTGGTAGTTGTACTCCATAAAATCATGGCCAATAGCGAGCATCATATTCTCGAGCATACGCATATCTAGTGAGGTCGTCCAGCAGCTCAAGAACACATCAGTACCAAAATAGTCTAAAAACTTTTGCATCACTTCATTCTGGCTGGGTGCATCTTTGAGTTGGTCTACTGTAATGCCGTGCACTTGACTCGCACGGGGGTCGGCGTCTTTCATATCTTGCTTGATATAGCTACTAAACTCTTTTTTCTCTTGTAGAGTATCCTTATCTAGCAAGACCGCAGCCAGTTGAATAGGTAATGCCTTGGGTGGTCGCCCGTCAGTAGTCTCAAAGTCGAGCATTAAAATATCTTTTTTGAATCTCATATTAAGTATATTATAGCTTAAAGATACTGTTCCGTCATCAGGAACCTAACTTGAGCTAGTCGTAACTTCAAAATGTAGAGTAAGAAATACTAGAAAGATTGTCGATTATCTAAAGCACGGCCTAGAGTCATTTGATCGGCATACTCTAAATCCCCACCAACTGGCAGGCCGTGTGCCAACTTGGTGATGGTAATATCACTATCACCAAGTTGGCGAAGTATATAGAGTGCGGTGGTTTCACCTTCTAGATTAGGGTTAGTAGCTAAAATGATTTCTTCTGGCTTGTGTGTGTCTATGCGACGCATCAAACTCTCTATTTCTAAGTCATCAGGACCAATGCCATCTACCGGGCTAATCACACCATGCAAAACATGATACTTGCCCTTGTATAAGCCAGTTTTTTCAATAGCCACAATATCAAGTGGTTGTGAGACTACACAGACTGTTGAGTCACTTCTATTGGGATTTTGACAAATCTTACATACTGGCTCGGTGCTGAAGTTTTGGCAAACACTGCAATTTACTATTCCTACCTTCAATGCTAATGCGGCCTCTCCAAGCGCAAGATTGTCTTCACTTTTGAGTAAATAAAAAACTAGCCGCTCTGCAGTCTTGGGGCCAATACTAGGTAATTTGGCAAATTCTTCTATAAGGTTATTTACGCTCTCTGGTAGAACTTCCTGGTTCAAAACTATCACCCTCTCTTACGTAACTAACTATCCTACATTCCTGGAATATTCATACTTCCAGCAATATCTTGCATTTTGGTAGTTGCTTCTGCCATAAGCTCTTTATTGGCTTGGTTGATTGCAGATGCGAGTAAGTTTTCTAGTCGACCCATATCTTCAGTAGCCTCAGGGTTGATAGTGATATCTTGCACTTCAACATTCATACTCGTTTGACTAATAGCCAGGCCTGCAGTTACCTTCACATCACCGTCACCAGCTTCAGCTTCAATTTTCATTCGTTTCAATTCTTTTTGCAGCTTTAAAGCCTTTTGAGCCATTTTGGCCTTATCCATCATTCCCATAGTTTTTCTCCTTGTCAGCAATTATATTAACTAAAGTTTTCTCTTGCTTATTTTACCTGATATTGCCAGGTAAAACTAGCTATTTTAGTTGGCTTGATATAGTCGTGTCTCACTATAGCCTGCAGAATATTGCTGGAGTAACTGCCAACTAACAGGGACTTGATTGTAGTAGTCGTGCTCGCCCGTCTTTCCAACCAACCACACGCGTGAGCCCTTTTTGAATTGTGTGAATGAATTCATATAGATGTTTTGATCATACAATAAGCCTGATTCACCGTAGCCATTAAGATTACTATTGGCAGTATAGAGTAACATCTTTTGACTAGTATGATTATAGAACCTCCCATCAAAATACACATACATCTCACCGGCAATAATCTTATCGCCAGACTGATAATTACTATTGACCATACTCATTACTGAGCTCATCTGATGGTTGGACTGCACGTAGACATTGCGCACCCCTATGATTTCTGTGGAAAGCACTAATATACTCAATACAATAAACAACCAAATTCGCTTACCTGAAATCTTAGTAACTGTGATCGCTATTATCATATAGATGCCAATTGCAGCAAAGGCAAAGTAACGTTCGTGAAAGATTGGTTTTTGCAAAGATATAAGTAGCGCAAGCACTATAGGTAAAAAGCTATAACTTACTAGTAACCTACTAAACTTTTCTTTGCTATGGTCGGTGACCAATAAATATATTGCAGATGCGATTAGTGCAACTGGCACAAGCCAGTAAAGTACAATTATTATTTGACGTGCATCGGTAAATGTAAAGAACTGCCAAACTGCATCGTGAAAAGTGTGTATACTTGCTTTTGGCAACCAACCCAACCCCTGGCCACGGCGAATTTGTGCAAACGCGCTAGGCACCCATGGCAGGAAGAGTACCAAAGCCGCAATATTACTTAGCCACCATTTTCCAGAAAGAAAGATAGATTTACCCAACTTCCAGTGTTTTGGACCTTGCAAAGTTATTAGATAGAACCAAAAAGCCACTATGGCTAGAACTGTGAAGTAATGAGTATACATTCCAAGTGCAATCATTGTAGTGTACAAAAAATACGGCCAAAGGGTTTTTGGTTGTTGCACAATCCGCATCACTGCGTATAGTGCCGCGAGCATCAATAGCCCTAATAGCCCATACATTCTGGCTTCTTGACTATACCGTACTAAAAACGGCGCGAAAGCTAAGACAAAACCTGTAAGAAGTGCAGCACGTTTGCCAGATATTCGTTTTACTACTAGATATCCTAGCGGAATAACGGCAATACCTGCAATTGCACTGAGACTTCTAATCGCTAATACGCTATTACCAAATATACTTATCCAATAGTGCAAAAATAGGTAGTACAAGGGTGGATGTACATCCCTTGCAGACCCTATCCATATTTCTGCTGGTGTTCTTGAGGCCAGAAATATTGAGAACCCTTCATCATGCCAAATACTTGATTTAGTAATAAAACCAAACCGTATAACTGCGCCAACTATTGTTGCAAACGTGATAATTATCCAATCAGGAAATAAACTAGATAATTTAGCCTTTTTCGACACTGTATTTGCCTTCTTTTTTGTACCGGCCAGTAATGAGCCCCCACTTGATCTTTATAAGGTCTGGAAAGGTTTGGAGAGCAGCTTTGACGGCAGATGTTCCACCAATCTTACTACCTACTTCTACATCATGCCAATCAGGCACCTTGATCTGGTCTATTTGATAACCAAGCTTACGAGCAATTGCGAGTACCTCCATATCAAAGCCCCAACCAACGATGGTTTGGCGAGAAAATACCTTCTGTGCCGCGGAGCTTTCAAAGACCTTAAAGCCACACTGAGTGTCTGAAATACCAGGCAGAATAAGTAACTGGACCAGAAAGTTACCAAACCCAGAGACTGCTTTGCGAATACCTTTGTGACTTGATTGTAAATCACGAACACAGATGCCAACTGGTGCATTTTGTGATATAAGCGTTCGTACATTTTCAAGATATTTAAGAGGAGTTGCGAGGTCTGCATCCATAAACATTACATATTTGCCTTTAGCGCTCAGCATACCCTGACGTACTTGTTTGCCCTTAATGAACTTCCCCTTTGGTCGCGGGCCGGCGTCAATTACTCGAAAGTGAGCAAATTTATTTGCATGATCTTGGGCTATCTCGGCAGTACCATCACTGCTATGAGCATCAACAATTATTACCTCTACATTAAGTGGGTAGGTCTTCAAAAATACTGCCAATTGATCAAGGGTCTTACTGATGCGTTGAGCTTCATTAAGCGTTGGTATTATTATCGAGAGATCAATAGTTGCTGTCATTGATTTACTCGAAAGCTATAAAACAATATTTTATCATTGTAGCTAGAAAAATGAGGTGTCAGCTGGCCATTAGGATATTTTGCTTGAAGAATTTCGGTAAGTTGTTTTGCACTGTCCCCAGCAGGAAAGATAAATAATTGATTTGTTGTTGCCAAAGGAAGATCTTGCAGAGATTTAATATCTAGAAGTGTGTACTTAGATTTGTTATTTGTCAGATATTGAGTTGGCATTGCTTCATAACCACCAGCTATCAAATAATTACTAGTTGAAGCATTCGAATTCAAGAAGTATCCAATTTGAACCATATTTTCACTATAAGCACTGTAGGTCTGGGGGTCTTGTGCCCATGCCACAAAGTATTGTCGCCAGCCAATTATTGCTGTCAGTGCTAGCAATAAACTAAATGTTATCACTCCAAAAGTACGCGCCGGTGCATTGACTGGAAAAGTTTTGTACCATCTTACCAGCAAATAATTAATGCCAATTGCAGCCAGGGTAAATACACTTGCCGCTGTACCTATGCTGCGCAGAGCATGAGGTAAGCCTTCGGCAGTTAGGATAGCCGGGAGCATGAGTGCAAAGAACATTCCTATTACTGCAATGTATTTCACTCTACCTATTCGACTAAATGCCACGAGCAAACCAAGTATCAGCATAATACCTACAAAGGTATTGAGTAGTGGCTCACCTGGTAAATTATGTCGGCTGTTTTCATCGCCTCTGTAGTTGTATTGCAAGAGTGTCTTACCAGTACTTTCCAATAGAGTAAGGGCAGGCTTGCCTTGATTAAGATCTTTGTTTAAGAAGCTAGTGCCACCAGTCCTTGCTGTGGATTCTCCCGGATGTCGAATAATTGATATAGCAAGCGGTGCAATTGTAACAGCAAACACTGCCGTAGCAATAGCCAAATTTTTGGCGTTAGAAGTAAGCCAATCACGTCTCCATATTGCTAAATATATCAGACCGCCGATAACCACCAAGCTAAACATAATAAAAGCAGTATAGGTGTAGAATCCTAGAGCAAAAAAGAACGCTGCAAGTACAAAGTACCAAGTCTTGTTGGTTTTATACGCACGACCGCCAAAGAATGCCACCATCGCGATCATTAGTGGTACCATACTCGCTCTAAAACCATCACGACTTACTGTATTTACCCAAGGGTTAACTGCCATAAGAAATGCCGCGAGCAGCGCTGTGCGTCGTCCAAACCAGTCTTTAGTGTACAGATACACAAATATAACAGCGAGGACGCCAAAGATTGCTGGTGCAACCCGTAAAGCTAAAATTGTGTTGCCAAGAATAACTACAAAGATAGCCTGGAAGTAGAAAAATAACGCCTCTCTAGGACCATTTGTATTATAGATGACCCGTAAATCGTGATTTTGTAAGATTTTAAATATATCTAGTCCATTAGCCGCTTCATCAGGATGAAGACCTGGTGGCAATACATTGAGCTGATAAAATCTAAATGCAACCGCCAATATAATAATTCCGGCTAGAATAAATATTGCGCCGTTACGAACAAAGAAATCTAGTAGTTTTGATTTATTTTTTTTCATTTGAAAAAACAAAGTATTTATACATCAAGTAATTGTATACAAGCACCACCATAATAGCTACCAATAGCGCCAAGTTACGTTGATCAAAGTCTTGGCTCAACGGCAAATGTAAACCATTAGTGATAGCGTACGCAAACTGTGATGGCCAGACCCATACATCAGTCAATACCTTTAATATAACTGGACGGATTATATATATTCCAAAAATGGTGACTAAAAAGAAGTACACCGTATGGCGCGTATCTATCTTGCGTACCTTAAAAGTGAAACGCATATTGAATATATAGCTATTGATCATCGCAACTGTTCCAGATATTAGACCGGCTATTACAATTCCAGTAATAACTACGCTTGTGCCAAATACTGTAAAGGTAGCTACAGTAAGTGATTTGGGTAGGATTGTTACCGCTAAGATATTCAATAAGACAATATCAACAATTGTGTTGAGTATTCCAACAAGACCAAATCTTCCTACTTGTTTTACTTCGCTTTTATCGTGTTTTTTGGTTTTCATTATTATTAGTATACCTCGAAAATATAATTGCTACAAAAAGCTTATGTTCTATGCACTTTATCTACACTACGAAATAGCATTTGCTCTGGTTGGAAGAATAGTTCTACCTCACCCGTAGGCCCATTTCGATGTTTTCTGATCAGTAGATCTGCCATACCTTTGCGTTCACTTTCTTTTTCATAATAATCTTCTCTGTAGATAAACATCACTACATCAGCATCTTGCTCGATACTACCTGACTCGCGTAAATCTGAGAGCTGAGGAATCTTTGGTGAGCGCATTTCTACGCTACGGCTGAGCTGAGAAAGTGCAATAACTGGTACATTGAGCTCGCGAGCTAAGCCTTTGAGTCCTCGGGAAATTTCAGATATTTCTTGCACCCTATTGTCACCACCGCTATTTCTCCCGCTCATAAGCTGCAGATAATCAATTACGATTAGCCCAAGGTCATTTTCTGACTGTAATCGTCGTGCCTTTGTGCGCATCTCCATTACATTTGCCATAGCTGAGTCATCGATATATATTGGCGACTCTGAAAGAGTACCCATAGCTTTGTTTATTTTTTCAAAGTCAGAATCTTCAAGATTGCCAGTACGTAACTTCCAGCTATCAATGCCAGCTTCTGATGACAAAAGACGATCAATAAGCTGCTCTTTACTCATTTCTAAGCTAAAAATGCCTACGGGTATACCTTCTTTGGTAGCAACATGCTGTGCAATATTGAGTGCAAAACTTGTTTTACCCATACTTGGTCGGGCCGCGAGAATTATCAAATCAGAGTTTTGCAAACCAGCCAGGAGATTGTCTAGCTCTCGATAGCCCGTTGGCACACCTCTGAGCGCATTCTTATCTTTGTGTAATGTATCTAGTCGCTCAAAGCTCGAGGTCAATACTTCTTGAATTGGTGTAAAGTTCTGCTTGAGATGCTTTTGGCTAACAGCAAATAAGGCCTGTTCGGCTTCATCTAGTACAGAGTCTAGCGCACCCTCGTCACCATAGGCCATACTATTTATCGTACTAGCTGCATCAATAAGTCTTCTCAGTGTAGCTTTGTCAGCTACTATATGTGCATACTGAGCAACATGAGCACTTGATGGTACGCTATTAACTAGCTCCGTAAGATAGGCTGCACCGCCAATATCTGATAGATGGCCGTTCTTCTCTAGGTTATCTGCCAGTGTGACTACATCAATGGGTTCTCTTCGCTCGAATAACGACAGTACCGACTCAAATATTTGACCATTTTTTGTCACGTAAAAATCATCGGCACCAACAATATCTGCAACCTTAATAATTGCATCTTTATCAATTAATAGTGAGCCAATTAAGCTAGCTTCAGCTTCAATATTTTGCGGAGGTAACACCGGTGCTCTGCCTGTGGTACCTTGATTCTTAGCTTCAGATTTTTTCTTGTAGTTATTAGCCATCTACCAACTCCCCTCCAAGGATTGCCATTGCTGAGCTGACGATTTCTTCATTTTCTTGCACTGGTTCTTCTTTCATTCCTTGAGCAAGAACGCATAGCAACTGTATTTCTTTATCGCAGACCTTGGTCATAATCTTCTCAATCATTTCTCTATTGCGAAATTCCTCAATACGCTCCTTGTGGAAGTTAAACCGACAGTCAACTACGAGCCGATTATTTTCAATACGGGCGTTGCCAGACCGTAATAGTGCGTAGAGTGAATTGTTGTTCTCTTTAATAATACTCAGGCCTTTGGCGCAGCGACTGGTCATATCTGCGTCTGCCGGAACGTTCTTGCCTTCTGCTGGTGCGGTTTTAACTGGCTTCTCAACTTTTGCAGACGACTGATTTTGAGGAGAAGCTACTGAAGACTGCTTGACTTGTTCTACCTTCTGATACAAATTAGGACTACTGAGCTTCACAAGTGCAATTTCTAGAGGTAGACTGCGGTGTGTCGTTACTTTGAAGCCAGCCTGTGCAGACTGCAATAAATCTAATGCAACTAAAGCAAAATCCTTTTTTAAAATACTGTCTGCACTCTCTGGTTGCAAAAGAATCACTCTTAAGTACCGCTGCATTTGTGCACATAAAGCACTTGGCTCTACGCCATTATCTATTGATTCTTGCAATATTGAGATGGTCTCTTGAGAGTTGTGTTGAGCGGCTGCTTCAAGTAACTTCTTAATTTGCTGAGTACTTGAAAGCCCCATACGCTTACTCACAGCTTCGGCATTGATGGTTTCTGACAGTACCGAAAGCTGATCAAGCAGACTTATGGCGTCGCGCATTCCGCCGTCACTAAGCTCTGCAATGGCCTCAAGACCGTCATCGGTCACACTAATGTTTTCGGCCTTTGCGATAAGTTTGAGCTGGGCAACAATAACAGCTACTGAGAAAGGCCTAAAATCATAGCGCTGGGTACGCGAGACGATAGTATCAGGCAGCTTGTGTGATTCAGTGGTGGCCAGAATAAAAATTGCATGAGCTGGTGGCTCTTCAAGAGTCTTTAACAATGCATTGAAGGCTTCTTTTGTGAGCATGTGCGCTTCATCAATAATATACACTTTGTAGGTCAGGCTACTTGGTCCAGAATTAATTTTGTCTCGCAACGCGCGAATCTCATCGATACCTCGATTACTTGCTGCATCGATCTCTATAATATCGAGCTGGTTATTGGTATCAACAGACACATCGAGCATATTGACACGTCTGGCCAAAATTCGCGCTACGCTAGTTTTGCCTGTTCCTCGCGGGCCAGTAAATAAATAGGCATGCGAAATCTGTCCACGCTTCAAGCTTTCAGCGAGAGTTTTGGTAATATGTTCTTGACCCACTACATCTTCTAGATCTGCAGAACGATATTTGCGATACAAAGCTAATCGAGACACACTCCTCCTTTTCTTATCTACTAGTATAGCAAGGTTAGATACTTGATGTTAGATATTAGAAGCCAGAATCTAGACTTAGTTATTTTCTTAAGAGTTAAGAGCCAATTACAGCTTCAATTGCAGCCCAGTTGGCCTCGCCATGGGCAGGAACAACAATAGTTACCTCATCACCTGGCTGGGCTTTGAAATACGTCACACTAGCGTAGAGTACTTTGTAATGATTATCGCCAACAATTGCAGCGTACTGGCCATCATCTAGACCAACTTTTGCAATCAGTTTTTTGCGTTCAATAGGACCAATTTGTTTATAGATAAATGAACCATCAGCGGCAATAGTAAGTTTGAGCGTATCACCCTCAACTAGCTTTGATTTACTCGCGTAGTTAGCTGGTACTGGGTAGGTTTTACCATCTGGACCAATCATATTTTGACCATCAAAGTGACCTTCAATAATTTTGCCGGCTGGCTCTGAATTGTCTTCATCTGAATTCTGTCTTGGCACACTTACGAGCGGCTGTGGCTCATCAGTGGGTTCAGGCAGATCTTTAGCGGCCATACCCATTTTTTTGAGCATAGCCTTTACTTGCTGCATGTTTTCTTCAGCAGCCTTCATCTGATTGGCTAATTGTTGTAGCTCTTCTGTTTGTTTGTCTTTATTACTCATACTTACCCCTTTTGATTTTAGCTCTTTTCTTTCATCTACAAGTGTAGCAAACATTAGAACAAATGCCAAACAAAAAAGACCTGCATGCAGATCTTTTTTGAGATCCTGAAACAAGTTCAGGATGACGAGGCGGTTAAGACAGTGATACGGCAATGAAATACTAGGTGAAAATGAGTATTTACTTGAGCCGTAGTTAGCTACGGCAAGAGTAAAACGGAACTTTCAACGGAGTAATTCGCGCCGTATCACTGCCGAGTAGAATTATTGTAGTTCTACAGTTGCGCCAGCAGCTTCTAAAGTCTTCTTAGCAGCTTCTGCTTCATCAGCAGGAACGCCTTCTTTTACCATCATAGGAACGCCGTCAACAACGCCTTTTGATTCTGCAAGGCCTAGTCCTGAGATTTCACGAACAGCCTTGATAACATCAATCTTCTTCTCGCCAGCACCAGTCAACATAATGTTGTATGAGCTCTTAGCGTCTTCAGCAGCTTCTTCGCCACCAGCAGCAGCACCAGCTACAGCAACAGCTGCAGGAGCAGCGGCACTTACACCATAGTGATCTTCTAGTGTACTTACAAGCTCTGATAGATCAAGTACGCTTAGCTTGTCAATTTCTTCAACAAGGCTCTTGAACTTAGCTGGAACTTCTTTTTTTTCTTCTGTAGCTTCTACCACAGGAGTTTCTTCTTTTACTTCTTCTTGTTTGGTTACTTCTTCTGCCATAATATTCTCCTAAAATTCTTTAATTATTCTTTTATTTACTACTGTAGTTATGTAGTCTTTTTCTCAGCAATTGCGCTTAGTGCATACACTAGACCAGATACGTTACCGTTAAGTACTCGTACAAATCCACTAAGTGGTGCAGCAATAGTACCTACTACTTGGCCTAAGAGTTGTTCTCGGCTAGGTAGCTTGGCAAGTGCCATTACTTCTTCTTTGGTCAAAACTTTACCATCTTCATCAATTGCACCAAGTATTTCAAGTGCATCGTTGGTTTTGGCAAATTCATAGACAATACGTGCAGCTTCTACTTCGTCAGCTCCAAATGCAATACCAACTGGGCCAGCAAATACACTAGTGTCGTCAACGTTTTTTTCTGCAGCAGCCAAGGCAATTTTCACCAAGGTGTTTTTTGCAACAGTATAGCTCACGCCAACTTCACGTAGATTTGAGCGAAGCTCTGATATAGCTGGTACATCTAGGCCTCTATAGTCGGTCAAAACTGCCAACTTACTTGCCTTAAAAGCAGTAGTAAGCTCGGTCACCGTCTGCTCTTTTTGCTCACGGGTTTTTGCCATAGTCTTCTATTTGCTCCTGTTATTTAAGTTAATATGAATGTTCATTTGATTACAAAAACAAAAAATCTTTGGAAAACCAAAGATTGAAAAATAATTTTTCACCTCTTGTAGCCAATTAAGCCTTATTGGGCAGCTACAGTCTTTGGTAATCACACACTATATTAGCAAAAAGTAGTGTTGTAGTCAAGGAGTAGTTAAGAAATACTAGTAGTACCACTGAAGACTTTTGATAGTGTCTTGCACAAAGTCGCGTACGGCTTTTTCAGTAATAGAATCGGTTATGACTGAACCGATAGCTATACCAAGCTCTCGAGCTTGTTCTGGCTGCAACCCCCTACTTGTGAGTGCTGATGTGCCAAGGCGCAAGCCACTAGGCCGCCATGGTGACTTCTCATCATTTGGCACTGCATTACGATTGGTGATAATACCAAGTTTTTCCAAGTTGTCTTGCAACTCAAGACTATCAACACCGTCAGGGAGCTTTACCAAACAAAGATGGTTTTGAGTGGGCATTACCATTTCAACACCGGCCTCTATTAGCCCAGTCTCAAGACTCTTAGTATTTTTGATAACCGCCTCAATATAGTTTGAGAAAGTCTGTTTGTCTGGATACATATCTTCGCCAGTCACCTCAAGTAAGGCTTGGCCAACTGCAGCGATCTGATTGAGATGCGGGCCGCCGCTTGTACCAGGAAATACTGTCTTGTTAAGCGCAGACATATACTCGCTTTTCGCAAATACCAGTGCCGAGCGTGGCCCACGTAATGTTTTGTGAGTGGTGGTAGTAACAAAGTCTGCTCCTTGCGCACCTGATTTGAATGGACTATCGTGTTGACCTACTGCAACCAAGCCGGCAATATGCGAGATGTCTGCAAGCACCAATGCACCTGCCCCGTGTGCCAGCTCACAAAGCTTGGCAAACTCATACTGGCGTGGGTAAGATGAAAACCCAATCACTACCAATCGTGGCTTATGTTCTTTGAGTTGTTTCTCAAAATCTGACACATCTATGCCGTGGCCGTGTTTTTTGCTTTGTAAGCTATAATTGGCATACTTGAAAAATTTGAGGTAACTACTGGTAGCATGGAGATGACTCAAATGGCCACCGCTGTTGAGATCTAAGCTTAATACAGTATCTCCTGGCTCTAATACTGTTAGATACACCATGGCATTGGCTGAGCTGCCTGATAAAACCTGTACATTTACCCCATATTCTTCTGAAGCACTGAATGCTTTGAGAGCTTGATCTTGTACAAATACCTCAAGCTCATCTGCAATACTATTACCGGCATAATATCGTTTGCCAGGATACCCTTCGGCATATTTGTCGTTCCAAGCAGACCCAAGTAGTTCTAGTGTCTTTGGGCTAGGATAGTTTTCACTAGCAATAAGATTGAGGGTGTTTTTTTGTCTGTCAATTTCTTTAGTGGTGAGCTCGAATAATTTGTTCATAGTAGTATTATATCAGATATTAAAAAACCCTAGAGCCAAAGCTCTAGGGCGTACTACTAACTACTATCGCCACGTCTCATACGTTTTTCGGAAAGGCGCTTCTCAGCACCCGCCCTCTCGAGGTTGTACTCGTTGTAGTCGACATAGCTCATCGCCTCGCCGAGTACTGGGTCTACCTCGCACACCAATCGGTGCATATCCTGGCCGACCTTGCGGTAGCTGGGATGCCCCTGCTGGCTGGTTCGCAGCTCCAGCATAAACAGCAACGCTCGCGCGTTGATCTCCATGGTCATTCGCATCCGATAACCCAAGCAGGTGGCATACTGCGCCGCCTGTGGGTGGTCGGGCAACAGCAAGACGTAGAGCTCAGAGCTGCGGCGCATGGCCTCTTCGTAGAGCTCCATCTGCTCCATGTCCTCAATGAACGGAGATACCGTCCACCCCAGACCTGGTTCGACTCGACCCCAATCGATGGAAAGCATGCGGTGCCGTTTCCAGTCACGCATGATCCCAAAGTCAATCAGAAAGTCAAAGCAGTAGGTGGCACGCTCGAAGGCACGCCCGGGCTTCCAGCGGCGATTGCCGCTCTCAGACCCGAGTTCACCACGCTTCCCACAATAAGTACGGATCAGCTCTGCTCGCTGCTCATCGCTGAGCGCACGAGCCATGACAATGCAATCGGCCATCATGCGGTTCTGGTTTGACTGCTCGTAGATGATGGCCGCAGCCACCTTCAGCTGGTTGTCTGGATCACTCCAGGCCAACTTGGCGATGTTCGGCGCCGGAACAGCAACGCCAAGCCCTGTTTCGTAAACGAAAGCCTGATCTTCGAATTCGGCTACCTTCGTAGTCACGCTGTGACGCGTGTCTTCGAAGTACCTCAACCAATTCAGACCCTTCTCGGGGTCATCAATCTGGTTGAAGAACGCCGGTGCAGCATCGGGGTGTCGCAGCTCCTCAAGTGCCATCCGCCCCAAAACGCGGGCTTCTGGTAGTTCGGAGCTGAGCAAACGGCGCAACATGTTTGCCGCCGCCTGTGCCGAACCGAAGAACCCAACGTTGCTGACGATCCCCGCCGGCAACATCGGCCGAATAGTGTCGAAAGCCTTGGCCTGAATAGTAGTGCGGTAAGCCCGATCGTCACCATCGAAATTCTCGCGCGGGTTGAGCCGCGCAAAGTAGTCGATGGCGTGCACCAGCATCTGCTGGTACAGACCAAACAACTCGTCCATCCTCACGGCGTAATCCTCGGCATGAGGACCCTCCATGATCTCGGGATCGAGGTAGTAGCGAAAGCGCCCGTCAGGCAGTGGCAAAGAGAAGTCGATATAGCGCGTCGACTGCTCGAGGTACGCTGCCAGACGACCCCACTCTATGAGGTTGATAACGATGTTGCTGGCCTGTTCGAAAACGACATGGATTCCGCCAAGCTGGCTCACCGAATCGTCACCGTACTCGTCGAAGACCCGCCGGTACAGCCCTTCGGCATGCTGCATCGAGAAGATTGGATCGGTTGTTTCGCCTTCCATTCTCCAGGCAACAGCTTCGTATGCCGTGCTTGGTTGTTTCTTCCACAGCTCTGTTGACTGCTCATCGCTGAGCGTACCCAAGCCGAGATACTGGCGGTATTCCTGAATGGCCGGCACCGCGATCTCTTCGCGGTTGACGAACTCGTCCAGGAACAGTCGACGAGTACTCTTGGCAGTGCGAGAATAGCGCGCATACAGAGCGCCCTTCACCAGCTCTGGCAAGTTGATCAGACAGAACACGGGTCGATGGAGATTACTGAAGTACCGACTGAGAATTGCTCTCTCAGCTTCAGTAAATTCCTCTACGACGTAGGTTGGCCTCATGGCCGCTTCAATGGGCATCATGCCCCTCCTTGTTTCAGTAGGGGCTCGACTTGAGCCCAAATGAGGTTGTGTACAAATGCCGGCTTACCAGTCCCGGGAACGAGACGATATTTCACGCCATCGGTCCAGTCACGGTAACCGTCGTTGATCTTCCGGCGACTCTCATCGCCGGCGGACTCGAAACGATCGGTCTCTTCACCCCGGCTGGCAATGCGCGCAGCCGAAGTTTCAAGCGGAATATCGAGCACCACAGTCAGATCAGGCTCCACCAGCTGGGCGAGTTGGCATGCTGCCAAGAAGCCTTCACTGTTTTGCTCGATCAACCCTCGCATCACGCCTTGGTAGACGATCGTACTAAGCGTACTACGATCACTCAATACCCAAGTTCCTTCTGCGAGCAGTGGCTTTACCACCAACTCTAGTACTTGAACCCGTGCCATCAAAAAGCCAAAAACTTCGGCCAATGGCACAATTTCATACTCTGAGAACTTCAGAATTTCCCGAAGCTGTTCGGCAACAGGATCACCGCCTGGTTCACGAACCAGCTCACAGTGGATTCCCGCATGAGCAAGGTGGCGCTCGAGCTGCTCGACCTGAGTGCCCTTGCCTGATCCTTCATCACCTTCGATAACAATATATTTACCTTGAGACACTTTATTGCCTCCTTTGTATAGGTACTCCAATTGGTCCTGTATAGGATAGCATGAGAGCATTTTTTTCAGCAACCATAAGTATAATAAAAAAGTCATGGGTTTGACCCCATGACTAACTCATCAAAACATCAACTCAGGCGTCGACAAGAGTTTCTGACGAATTCTGCGATTCTTATCACTGAAGAACTGCGGCAACATTGAATCAGCTGACCAATTTGCACGCAGAACAGACAGGTCAAGGCCTTGCTGGTAATGTCCGGTATTGCTATAGCTAATGGTACTACCGGCAACCCAGAAATACACCATCTGAGCAATGGGCATTCCAACCACTAGTGGCACCGATACTTCGCGGTTCTTGTTACGAATTTCCATTGTCCAACGATTGACATAGCCCACATCGCCCCAGCCCGCGTCATCACATGCAGAGATGTTGATTCGGCCAAGACTAGACTTTGCTTTCATCATGGTAGTTGCACCATATGCAGCACCAATAAACTCAATGGTATGCGCCAGAATACATTCCCCTGGCCTCAGAACAATAATGTATTCTTCGTCGCCAATTCCAGCAAATCGTCTCCCGTACCGATCTTGCCACTCACGATGAGTGATTGCCTTATATGGCCCTCGGTAGTACTCTCGTACAGCTCTTTCTTCAAAGGGCGAAAAGTCATTTTGATGCTCGAGCTTTTCACCAACCCAAAAATTTCCTCCAAGTCGAACATCATAGCTACTTGACCCTACAAACTCCGCATCAAAGGGATCAATCATGAAAATTCCCGATTTTATGCCAGCGATTAACTCAGCATCACCAACCACACCTGTAAATGGGTGTATCTCTGTCAGAAGTTCTTGAATTTGTTGCATGGAAAAGTCTGGATCTTCCATTTCCCTCTTCAAATTTACAATCAACTCAAGGTAGGTGTTGGGGTTTGAGATTTGCATTTCAGCCTCTTTCTGTAGAAGGTGCGAATGCTTTTAGCTTATCAGTAGTACTGCGCTTTCTCCAAACATAAGCAAAAAGCCAGCAACTTTATGCTGGCTTTTTGCAAAAGCGAGATCCTGAAACAAGTTCAGAATGACGTCGCTGTGAGTGTTACTCTTTTGAAGATTTGAATACTTCAGTAGCATCAAGCTTAATGCTTGGGCTCATACTTGAAGTAATATAGATAGTTTTGACATATACGCCCTTTACACC
Source organism: uncultured Candidatus Saccharibacteria bacterium (assembly GCA_964397085.1). Lineage (GTDB taxonomy): Bacteria > Patescibacteriota > Saccharimonadia > CAILAD01 > BJGX01 > CAILAD01. The sequence goes on along the minus strand of CAYNHH010000009.1, from coordinate 575 downwards.
AGCAGGCTTATTGGCCTTCACTGCATTGAGTATTGAGCGTAAGTTGGCTTCTAGATCTGCAGGCTTGAAGCTGAGCTTACCAAAAGCAGAGTGTACTATACCTTGAGCATCGTTCTTGATCTCGGCACGGCCTTTTTTGATCTCTTCTACCATTGCAGCAGGATTATTAGTAACCGTACCACTCTTAGGTGATGGCATAAGACCTTTTGGCCCTAGTACTTTAGCATGACGACCAAGATCGCTCATTTTGTCTGGGCTAGCAATCAACACATCAAAGTCGAGTTTACCTTTGCCAATATCTGAGAGTATTTGCTCAGCATCTGAGTTGTCAGCGCCAGCTTTTTTGGCTGCAGCTGCCTCTTTGTCGCTAGTAATTACAGCAACTTTTACGCTCTTACCGCTACCAGCTGGTAATGGTGCACTAGTGCGGAGGTTTTGATCTGATTGCTTAGGGTCAATATCAAGACTCACATGTACTTCAGCGGTGGCATCAAAGTTGGTCTTAGAAAGCTTAGGCAATAGCTCTATGGCTTCTTTTAGGGTATATAGTTTTCCAGCTTCAACAAGCTCACGAG
>CAYNHH010000008.1:0-30999 GCA_964397085.1 uncultured Candidatus Saccharibacteria bacterium | reverse complement strand
TCAAGAAGACCGATCAAAACACACTACTTATCTCAACCGCCGGAGTATATGCACCCATTCTAGAAGGAGGAGACGAGGTACTCGATAAGGGCTTATTGCATAGAGTACCCAAGAATGGTAATCCAGAGATAGGTGGTAATTTTGTAGTCTCAGGGCACAGCTTTGTATGGGGCTACACTCCACAGCAAGTCAAAGAAAAGTCGGTTTTTTACAACCTCAGTGACGTAAAGGTGGGTGACGAGATTGTAGCCTATTGGAATAAGAAGCTTTACTACTACACTGTTATAGAAAAGAAAACGGTCAAACCCAATGCTATAGAGATAGAGAACAAGACGAAAGACCCTACTCTGACAGTCTATACTTGTACGCCCGCAGGAAGCGCTGACGGTAGAATCGTATTGGTAGCCAAGCCCAAATAGGGCTTGAGATTAAGAGCATAAGAATATATACTTAGTCTATATGAAAGCTCTCTTGCTTAAGTTTTCTGGTGGATTATTGGTAGCAGCTATTGTCTGTACTGTTTTGACGACCACAGCTCAAGCGGCCACATACACAGTACTCAATACGGACGATACTGGTGCTGGGTCACTCAGGCAGGCTATGACTGATGCCGAGGCTACTCCAGGTGTAGCGGATACTATTGACTTTGCGATACCAGGGGTAGGTCCACACACCATAACACCTGCTACACAGTTACCAATTCTTCGGGATACAGTGATTATTGACGGTAGTACCCAGACAGGATCAAGCTGTGGCACACTCGTGCCATCTCTACCAGCATCGAGTAATACCCCCCATACACTCCAGATAATAATTGACGGTAGTCTATCTGGAACAATCTTCGATTTTAGCGGTGGTAATGGTGGCGAAGATGCCTCAGGCTCAGTAATAAAAGGCTTTAATATAGTCAATGTAGCTGGTTACGCTGGCGCAATTGCGGTAAGACCCAGCTCAGGAGCAATAGCTGACAATGTACAGATTAATTGTAACTATATTGGCACAGATATTACTGGCACTGTGAGCCAATCAAATGAAGTTGGCGTATATTTGTACAATACTAGCGGTACAGTAGTGACTAATAATCTTCTCTCTGGTAATAATACAGCCACATCCATCAATGCCAATGCAACATTGCACCACAATTTAGTAGGTACAACTGCTAGTGGTCTCACAGCACTTGCCAATTCAGATAATGCAGGGTCATTTGGTGGCTTAGCGGTGGTTGCGAGTAATATAATATCTGGTAATGCAAATGGGCTATATATATTTGATACTGCAACAGTACAATCGAATTACATTGGCCTCAATCTAGCCGGTAGTGCTGCGATAGGAAATGCTAACTACGGAATACGAGTAGAACGTGCTAGTAATGTACTAATAGGAGGCCTATCGTCTGCACAAAGAAATATGGTTTCTGGCAATGGCACCAATGGCATTGAGGCTGTAGCAGTAACAGGTGGTGGTGACGGCTGCAGCGATGGATACATTAGTAATTTGACTGTTAGCGGAAATTACATTGGTACTAACCTTGCTGGTGATATGAGCTCTGGCTTTGGTAATGGCAGTAATGGTGTGATGGTGCACGCCTACAATCCTGAAAGCTGTCAAGCTAGTATCGACAAGGTAACTATAGGCTATTCAGGTACGAGTATTCCAAATACAATAGTAGGTAACGGTGCAGATGGAATCCGAATATATTCAAGTGATGGCGGACCAGAGCAATATGTAGGGTCTTCTGTGCAAAACGTCTCTACGGTGGCTAATACTATCTATGGTAATGCTGGGCTTGGTATCAATTTGGCTACAGACGGTGAGAACAATGGCACAGCCAATACTGATCTTGGGCCAAATGTCATCAATAGCTACTTGATGACGTACACTTCAGATTATGCCAATTACTATCTCAATAAGCCAGTCATTAATTCCACGAGCTATTTAGGTAACCAAATAACAGTTGATTATAGCTTTCAAGCTCCTGGCGTTACCGAGAATCTACCGTCGATTTCTCCTACAAATATAGTTGGTTATCGTCTTGATTTCTATATCAATTCTGGCGCTCAAGATGGTGCGTATGCAGGCTATTCCCAGGGCAAAACTCACCTAGGTAGCTTTATAGTAGACGGCTCTGAAGCCAACGCTACCCATACATTTACTAGCCCGGTAACGTTAGGAGCCAATCAAAATATCACTGTTACCAGCACGGTCTTGTGGCAGGTTATACCCAACCCTGGGACGAACTGCTTGGGTGATATCTTTGGAGACGGACCACCTTATACTACTCAGTGTGAAAACTAACCCCAGTAGGAGTATCAGCGATAATGTATTTTTGTAGAAATACTACCTTTACCCTTGAGATTTTAACCACAAGCTTATACAATAGATACATATGAAAGCTCTTTTGCTTAAGTTTTCTGGTGGATTGTTATTAGCAGCTGTTGTCTGTACTGTTTTGACGACCACAGCTCACGCCGCTATCTTTACTATTAATACTACTAATGATGGGAGTGACCTAAACCCGGGCGATGGAACGTGTGAGATAACCATAGCTACAAATGATTGTGGAATAAGAGCGCTAATTGAAGAAGCAAATGCCCTTGCTGGTGCTGATGTTGGTAATTTTAATGTCCCTGGTGCTGGAGTACATACGTTTATTCCCGGTGATCCAGGCGGTCCAAATCCGGGTGCCGCATATCCGTCTATTGAAGAAACTCTAATTATCGATGGTTCTACGCAGCCAGGCGCACAGTGTGGCGTCCTGGTACCAACGAATCTTCCTGGTATTGGCACATCACATACTTTACTTATAGAGATCGATGGTTCAAATTCAGTTGGTGGCATATTAAATGTTGGGGCAAATGCAAGTAATACAGTGTTTCGAGGATTGGTAGTAAATAACCCTGTTGAAGGTTATAACTCGATTGCTATCAACGGTTATGGGATTGGATTTACAGGTCTATTAATTGAATGTAACTATATAGGTACAAATGTTGCCGGAGATACTGCTATAACACCAATTAACTCGAACGGAATCTATGCCTTTGCACCTGGGGGAATAGTACAAAACAACCTAATTTCTGGCTATAAAACAGACAGCAGTTTTGGATTTGGTCTATGGTTGAGCGGCGACGGTTCAACTGCGCAGAATAATCTTATTGGTACCGACTCGAGTGGAAATATTGCTATAAGTAATCAAACCGGAATATGGCTACCGGCAAATAACTCTTATATTAACCCTCCACAACATATTAATCACAATATCATAAGTGGTAATCAACAGTATGGTATAAAAAATGGCGAAGAAACATACGGCGGAACAAATGCCTTAATTACTGGTAATTATATTGGCGTAGGTTTAGACGGAGGAGCGTTAGGCAATGGTAGTGATGGAATATATAGTATAAGCGCGAGTAATTTTACTATTGGCGGTACGACAGTACAAACAAGAAACGTTATATCAGACAATGGTGGCAACGGTATACATATTTTTGCACAAGGTGACGATGGCTCTGCCTGCAATGGGAGCTATAACGGCAAAATTATCGGTAACTACATTGGTACAAACACTTCTGGTGAAGTAGCGACGGGTTTTGGCAATCAACAATCAGGTATCGCCATCAACGAGCTTGAAACCAGCTGTTCGCACGGCACAATTGCCGATCACGTGATAGGGGGAGACAGTGCTGGTCAGTCAAATACTATTGCTGGCAATGCTCTCGATGGAGTAAGAATATACCAAGTGCCCAATACCAATACTGACGTATACAACATAGCAATTCTGCCCAATAACATCTTTGGTAATGGGAATCTTGGAGTAAACCTTGCAGCTGATGTAGGTGGTACTGGTACTGCCAATACAGATTTGGGCCCCAATGCAATCAACAGCTATCTAATGAGTTACCCAGCAGCTTATGCCAATTACTTCATCAATCACCCTGTAGTCAACTCATCTACCTTTATGGGCAATCAATTGACTATCAATTACAACTTCCAGGCCAATCAGGCAGATGAATCTACGGTCTTTCAAACTGATGTAGTTGGCTACCGTCTCGACTTCTATATTAATAATGGTGGTCAAGACGGCGCCTATGCTGGCTACGCTCAGGGCAAGACACACCTCGGTAGCTTTATAGTAAATGGGTCAGAAACCAACGCCAGCCATACCTTTACCAGCCCAGTTACCCCAAGTTCAAATTACAATATTACGACAACAGCTACTGTCTTGTGGACGCTACCACAACCATAACAATTTAGAAAGGAATTATTTATGCAAACTACAACATCAAACAACACTATCAGAAACCTTACCATCTCTTTGGCAATAGCACTATGCACTTGCCTCGCGCTAGTAGGTATTTCTCGTGCTCAAGAAATCACTCCTGCTGATGGCACTTACTCATATGGTTCTACTTCTGAGTTCTCTGCGTACTCAACTCTTGCACAGGGCACAACCGCAGTACTTGCTCCTACTGGTCAAAGCCAAATGATAGGATATATAGCCGGTATCTCACTACTCGCACTAGCTGGGGGCTATACAGTTTTTGTACTACAAAAAAGAAAAGTATAGTTGTTAAAACATTCTTTGGGAGTTAATGTGAGACTCTTTCGACTATCAATCTCTATAATTCTTGGCCTAGTAGCCTCTCTTATTATAGTAACTACAGCACATGCTGCTACCTTTGTGGTGGATAGTACTGGTGACCAAAGTGATGGAGTCCCTGGTAATGGTGTGTGTTTGACCATAGTAAATACCTGCACTTTGCGGGCTGCAATAGAAGAAGCCAACGCTTTTGCAGGTGCAGACACTGTCAATTTTAATATTGCAGGGGCTGGTGTACAGACTATTACGGCTGCAACAGCCCTCCCTGCCGCCGTAGAGACGATAGTTATTGATGGATCGACACAGCCAGGTGCGACTTGTGGTGACTTGGTTCCAGATAGCCTACCGGCGATGAGTAATATTCCTCACAATCTGCTCATCCAAATAACTCGTACAGGGGACGATGCGAGTGATAACATCCTTTCTATAAACACGGGCGTAGGTGAAGATGCATCAAATTCAACCATACGAGGCTTAGTAATAAATAGTACAGGAAGTAACAGTAATTTTACCGCAATTAACATCAACTCTGACTACAATGATCCTAATACTAATATCACTATAGAATGTAATTACATTGGTACAAATTCGGTAGGTACGGCAGGAGATGACACAACTAGCTCTGGGATTTACGTTCAGAATATTGACTATATGAACATAGCAGACAATCTTATTAGTGCAAATGATGAAGGGATTACTTTGGGTAATAGCTATGCAGCAATTGAAACTAATTTAATCGGTACCGATATAAGTGGTAACGTTGCCCTAGATCAAAACAATGGCGTAAGTGGCAACTTTTATGATGGTGCAAGTCCTTCAAGAGTGACAGGGAATATAGTTTCAGGCAATCAAGGTGTTGGTATGACTATAGGTGGAAGCGGCTTTACTGCTACTGGTAACTATGTTGGGTTGTCTATGAGTGGTAATCCTCTTGGAAACAGTAGTGAGGGAATAATTGTTGGCTCCGGTAGTTTTGATTATGTTATTGGTGGAGCTATGGTAGACGATAGAAATGTGATTTCTGCCAATCAAGGGAGTGGCTTAAATATATACAATTACTTACAGACTGGTAATGGTTGCCCAAACACAGTTCACAGTAATGGTAGAGTATGGGGGAACTTCATTGGAACCAATACTACCGGAGCCGTGCAGTCCGGCTATGGAAATGGTGGTAGTGGAGTTCAAGTAAATGAAGTTGCTAATAACACTAGTTGTGTTCAAAGTATATATAAAATTCAGGTTGGGGGAACTGTTGTTGGAAGTTCCAACGTCATTGCGGGTAACACACAAGATGGAGTAAGGGTATTCCAGAGTAATGGCGCCGATGTATTTAGTGTAAGCTCAATTGGAAATAGCATATATGGAAATGGTAATTTAGGCATTAATTTAGCAGCAGATAACAGTGATGATGGTGTGGCTGACTTAGACCTCGGCCCAAACGTAATTAATAACTTCCTGCTCAGTTATCCTGTGAGTAATTCCAATAACTACTTGAACCATCCGCTTATAAATTCTGCAGAAACCAATGGTAATCAACTCACAATCAATTACAATTTTCAGGCACCACCTGGGGTGACAGATAATGATCCAACATTGCTGTCTACAGACTTAATGGGCTATCGTCTAGATTTCTATATCAACGCTGCAGGCCAAGATGGTGCCTATACTGACTATGCTCAGGGCAAAACACACCTAGGGAGCTTTATGGTGGACGGATCAGAGACAGGTGCTAGCCATACGTTTACTAGCCCCGTCACCCCAACTACAGGCCAAAATATTTCCTCTACTGCTACCGTTCTTTGGAAGGTTATAGCTTGCCCGAATGCAAATAATCGTGGTGGAGATGGACCTCCATATTCAGCGTGCGGAGATTAGGTGTGGCAATAAGTAAGAATCAAAAAGAGAAAGTAAGTAATACGATACTATGCATATATTGAGCAAACAAGTATAATGAAACCTATGAAACTCTTACGTTTATCAACTTCAGTTTTGGCCGGAACAATAATATCTCTAGCCTTTGCTTCTGCTGCACATGCAGTGACATATACGGTAGATAGTATCGATGACGCTGGCAATATGGGAGGTGCCGGAGTATGCGACAACGGGGGCGGCAAGTGTACACTCCGTGCAGCCATTGAGGCTGTGAATGCAGACGGAGTGCCAGGTATAATTAACTTTGATATCCCAGGTGCTGGCACTCATACTCTCGAACCTCAATCGCCATATAATATTTCTGAGCAAGTCACGATTAATGGAGAGTCGCAAGGTAATCCATCATATCCCACCATCGACCCGGGTGGAGCCCAATGTGGCACGTTAGTACCAACTTCTTTGCCGGCAAGTAACACTCCCCACACACTTTTAATAGAAATAGACGGTACAAATGCAATTGATGGCTATGGGGGAGGTGTAATACAACTAACCAGCGCGGCGGCGTCATCATCAGTTATCAAAGGTTTGGTGATCAATAGAGCGACTTCAAATAGTGGTTTTGCTATTCATTATGGAGTAAACGACGTCAATAACGTTACTATTGAGTGTAATTATATGGGCACCAATATAGCAGGTACAGTTATGAGCCCAAATGCCAACGGTATTGGCACATTTGATGGATTTAATATTACTGGTCTTACTGTCCAGAATAATCTTATCTCTGGAAATTCAGAAGCAAACATCGCTATTAGTGGGTCTGGCTCTACAAATAATATGGTTATTCAAAATAATCTCATTGGTACCACGGCTTCTGGTGAAGGAGCTATTGCAGGTACAGCCAATAATGCAATGAGTTTGTTCCAGCTTGATACAGTACAAATTAGTAAAAATATCATCAGTGGAAATGCTGGAGTAGGAATGAGGGTTAGTACAAGTCAAAGTATTTCCTTCACTGGAAATTACGTAGGGCTGAATACACTTGGTAATCCACTTGGTAATGGTGGTGATGGTGCAGTTTTTTACGGCACAACCAACACTGCTATCGGCGGCACTAGTGCAGCTAATAGAAATATTATCTCTGCAAACACTGGTGATGGCATACATATTTATCGTGATTGTAGCTCTCAGAATAACTCATACAACTCAACTATATTTAATAATTACATTGGTACTACCACTAACGGTAGCGTGCAAACTGGCTACGGTAATGGCAGCGCAGGCATAGAAGTCAATGAGTATTATGGTGGTTGTGTATCTGTCTACAAGCACCAAATAGGTGGTGACACTGCAGGACAACCAAATATTATCGCGGGTAATACAAATCAGGGTGTGCTTATTCATCAAGGAGCAAACCAAGATGTCTTTAGTATCTCAACTATCGGAAACAGTATTTATAGCAATGGCCAATTTGGCATAGACTTAGCTCAAGATAGCGACCAAGATACTGGTGTTGCAGATACTGATCTTGGCCCAAACCCACTCAACAGTTATCTCATGTCTTATCCAACTGCTGGACATGCAAATTATTACCTCAACAAACCCACTATTTTAAGTACGAGTTTTGCAGGTAATCAGCTAACCATCAACTACAGTTACCAGGCTCCTGGAGTACAAGACAATCTTCCGTCAATATCTTCTGAAGACGTGGTGGGCTATAGGATAGATATGTATTTGAATGATAGTGCTCAAGATGGTGCCTACGCTGGCTACGCTCAGGGCAAGAGCCACCTAGGTAGCTTTATAGTAAATGGATCAGAATCTAACGCCAGCCATACATTTACTAGTCCAATACAATTAACAAGCAACATGAGCGTAAGTGCAAGTGCTACTGTTCTCTGGACTACCACCCCTAGTGGCGGTAGGGAAGGTTCGGGACCGCCCTATACAAACCCTAAATAGTCTAAACACGGCTATGCACGGCATTGCAGTTCTCTCGATTAGTTGTACAATAAGGTAACTATATGAAGTACACTATTCAAGAATCCATCCTAAAAAATTCAGCCAGAATGCTGAGTGTGCATGTGCCTGGCGCTAGTACATTTTATATGCAAGTATTTTTTCGCTCAGGTTCACTCTATGCACCCAAAGACAAATATGAGCTGGCTCACCTTATGGAACATCTAGCCTTTATGGGTAACAAAAAAATCCCATCCAAACAAGATTTTGCCTTTGAGATAGAGAAGAATGGTGCCTACATGAATGCGCATACCAGTAGTGAGATACTTAGCTATGATTACGTTTGTGCTATGCATGAGTCTAATACTATCATTGACCTTGCTCTTGCCCAGATATTTCAGCCGCTCATGCCAATTGAGGCTATTGAGTCAGAGAAAAAAGTCATTGTGAGCGAGCTCAAGCGTAAGCAAAACAACGATCGCTTTAAGCGTAGCTATGATGGCATCTACAGAAACACCTATGCAGACATTCAGTCTATAGAAGAGCGCATTGCATCACTCAAGAATATTAATAGAGAAGATGTGGTGAGCTTCCATAAAGCTTTTCATGCTCCCGCAAATATGTGTGTAGTACTAAGTGGTGATTTGCCCAAAGAAAAACTCGCCGAGATATCGCGACTATTTGTGCAAGCTGCTCCGGTAGATATTACTAAAAACTTACAAGCGCGAAAAAACACTCTCAAAAAAGACTACAAGCAAAAAGTAGTTTTACAAGTCGGCACTGAGAAAGATCAAAGCTTTTTTTCTTTCAACTTAATCAACCCTGTCTATTATCCAGAGAAAGAAGCCGCTCTGCATATACTCAATACCATGTACACCCAAGGTGATTTCTCTAGAATGTTTCTTACTGCCCGTGAGCAAGGCCTTAGTTATGGGGTGGGCTCTAGCTATGGAGTTCTGCCAGAAGCCACCACGTATGAAGTTAATGATCAAACTGAGCCCGAGAAGCTCAATAAACTCTTCAAGCTCTGCTTGCGCGAGCTCAAAAGTATCTTAGACGGTGAGTTTTCAGAAAAAGAATTTGAAAGAGCCAAGGGCTATGTGATAGGGCGTATGAGCCGTCATTATGAGTTGGCTCAAGAAGTTGCAGATTTTTCTGAAGGCTACTATCTGTATGAAGATTGGAAGATTTTTAGCCCCCAAGATGCTATTACAGAGCTTGAAAAAGTACAACCGAGTGACATTAGTGAGTTAAGGGAACTTTTGCTGCAAGACAACAATTGGATTCTCTCGATAGTGGGCAGTGATCTAGACGGTAAAGAAGATTTTTATACCAAAATGATTCAAAAAGAGCTATTTAGTTAATAGATTGACCAATCAGGTAGGTATGAGCGATAATAGACTCTATGAATAAAGTTACTCCTCGCAGGCCATCTGGGTTTGTAGAATACCTCCCACACCAGCAAGCTCAATTGCAACAGATGCTTGATACTATTCGTAGTGTCTATGAGCGCTATGGGTTTTTACCTGTTGAGAGTCCAGCTATTGAGCTCGCTGAAGTGTTGCTTGCCAAGGGTGGTGGTGAGACAGAAAAAGAAGTTTACCGTTTTACTAAGGGTGATAAAGAATATGCTTTGCATTATGATCTCACCGTGCCACTTGCGCGCTATGTTGCAGAGCACGAGAACGACTTAGCTTTTCCATTTCGTCGCTACCAAATACAAAAAGTTTGGCGAGCCGAACGTGCTCAAAAGGGTAGGTACAGAGAGTTTTATCAATGTGATGCAGATGTAATTGGCTCGAGTAGCACCGGGCACGATGCTGAGCTAGTTGCTCTTATTGCCGATGTATTTACCGCGCTCAACATAGGCAAATACACTATTCGTATCAACAATCGCAAGCTCATTACAGGGTTTTTAGAAGGTGTTGGTCTGAGTGATAAATCTGAGGATATTATGCACGCTATTGATAAGCTTGAAAAGATTGGTGCTGAAGAAGTAACCAAGATGCTCAAGACAGCTGGCTGTGGAGATGATGACTCACAGCAGATTTTAGATTTTGTAAATCTTGATGGCACTTCTTCTGAAGTTATCAATAAGCTGAATGGTTTGAGTATTGCCAACGAAGCATTCACTGCAGGCCTCAGTGAAGTAACAGAACTCTTCAAGCAAGTCAGTGCACTTGGTGTTGATGAGACTACATACAAGCTAGAGCTGAAGATTGTACGTGGCCTAGACTACTACACTGGTACTGTCTACGAGACAGTGCTCAATGACTACCCAGAGTTTGGCAGTGTTTGTTCTGGTGGCCGGTATGACAATCTGGCTGAGTACTATACTAAGACTCACTTGCCGGGTGTGGGTGTATCTATTGGTCTGAGTAGATTATTCGCCGCACTACTAGAAAATGATTTACTAGCTACAAATAGCAATCCAGTTCAGGTATTTATTGCTAATTTTGGTGAAGGCTCGCGCGACTGGGCACTGAAGGTAGCGAGCGATTTTAGAGCCGCTGGCATAGCAACTCAAGTAGAGCTTGATGACAACAAGCCAGAGAAGCAATTCAAATATGCCGACAAGCTTGGTGTACCATACACCGTTGTAATAGGCGAAGAAGAGACTAAGAATAAAACCGTGGTACTCAAAGACATGCAAACTGGTGAGCAAGAATCTATGGCTGTTGATACTGCAATAATAAAGGCGAAAAAATAATGAAAGCAAAAGAATTCGAATACTTACTCCACAATACTGGTAATAGCAAAAAAGACATTGTTACACGTGAGGCAGATTTCCCGCAGTGGTATCAAGATGTCATTACCGCTTCAGACCTCGCTGAAAATGGCCCAGCCAAAGGCAGTATGATCATCAAGCCCTATGGGTATGCTATTTGGGAGGCCATCAAGACAGAGCTAGATGAACGCATTAAAGCCGCTGGTGTGCCCAATATGTACTTTCCATTATTTATTCCAGAGAGTCTACTTCATAAAGAAGCTAGTCATATAGAAGGCTTCGCACCAGAGGTAGCAGTAGTTACTCATGCTGGTGGCAAAGAGCTAGAAGAGAAGCTCATAGTCCGCCCAACTAGCGAGACAATTATTTATGATAGTTTTTCAAAGTGGATTCAAAGCTACAGAGATTTACCACTTATGATCAATCAATGGGCCAATATTGTGCGTTGGGAAATGCGACCAAGATTATTTTTACGTAGCACAGAGTTCTTGTGGCAGGAGGGTCACACCGCTCATGCAGACGAAGCCGAGGCAGATGCTATGGCGCGCCAAGCGCTGGAAATATATCGTGATGTTGCCGAAAACATTATGGCTATAGCAGTTGTTGCTGGTGAAAAAAGCGAACGTGAACGGTTTGCCGGTGCCAAAAAGACTTACACGCTCGAGCCAATGATGCAAGATGGTAAGGCTTTGCAGTTTGCTACCTCACACAACCTTGGCGACACTTTTTCAAAAGCATTTGATGTGAATTATTCTGCAGAAGATGGTAGCGTAAAACCTGTTTGGCAAACCAGCTGGGGTATGAGCACTCGTTCTATCGGTGGTCTTATAATGAGCCATAGTGACGACAAGGGCTTGGTGCTGCCTCCTAAGCTTGCACCACTCAAGGCTGTAATCACTACCGTTGGTGGTGATAATGCCGATGTAAAGCAAATGGCCAGCGAGCTTGCTGATGATATTAATGAAGTAGTATTGGTGGATGATCGCGACATTAGTCCAGGCGAAAAATTCTACGCTTACGAAAAACGTGGCGTACCGGTACGTATTGAGATTGGCCCACGTGATCTTGAGGCCAAACAAGTCATATTTGTTTTGCGTGACACCGGCGAGAAAAAAACCGTAGCTATTGAAGATGTTGCAACCACTATCACTCAAGAACTCAGTGCTATGCAAGAGCGACTATTTACGCAAAGTAAGCAAAGACAGCAAGAAAATACCATTGAGTGTAGTTCAGAAGATGAAGCTGTCACTGCTGTCAAAGACGGTAAGTTTGCACTAGTTGATTTTGATGTAGATAGCAAGCTAGAAGATTCACTCAAAAAAGACCACGGTATTACTGTGCGTTGTTATCCTTTTGATAAGGCAGGCAAAACCATTCTCGCCAAAGCCTACTAGGTGACATCCCTTCTAAAACTTTAATTATGTATTGAAAAATACGTATTTTTGTTGTAATATATTGGTTCGTACCTCGACCGCAGGAGAACCAGCAATGCCACCCCCCGCAAGAATCCCGATTCACACCTTCAAGTGTCATACCGACGACTGTTGCCCGGTGTTGTCACACGTCCCAACGGCCGAGCCAGCCAAGCAGTTCGTCATCACCGACGATCATGGTGGTGCAATTCAGCTTTCGCGTGAGCAAGTTGAAGAGATCATGACGACAGACATCAGTACCTTGGGCATCTAGCCCTCTTACCCAACTAGTAATCACTAGTTGGGTTTTTCTTATGCTTGCATCGGGCTTATAGAGGGTATAGTATGAGCTCACTTTCACAAAATTTTTGAGGTGAACAAGTATGAACAAAATTAATTGTATTATCCAAACAAAATTAGTCATTCCGGGTCTCACCGCCCGGGCAGATCAATGCGTCATAGTGTAAGCTGTGGCGTATTTTTTTACCCATTTATTATTTACTAGGAGGTCTCATGCAAAATTTTATAGCTAAGCACAAGCAACAAATCAAAGTAGCCAACAACCAACCAGATGTTTTTACCAAAGCCTGCAAACATATAGTTAAGCTCTACCAGTCTGGTCAACTCAGCGAAGGAGAAGTCACTATGTGCATAGTACAGTTTTGTGAAGTTGTAGAGTAGTAGTTATACTAGTACCATGACAAAAACATTTACCAAAGTTACTGAAGACTTTGAATGCAAAAAATGCGGCCAAAAAGTGCAGGGTAGCGGCTACACCAACCACTGTCCTAATTGCCTATATTCACTACATGTAGATAATAATCCTGGCGATAGAACTAGCACCTGTCATGGTCTCATGAAACCAAGCACAGAAAAGGTGAGTGGCAGTAACTACACCCTCAAGCACACTTGCATAAAGTGTGGCCATACCAAGGTCAATAAGTCTGCCAAAGACGATAACGTCCAAGAAATTATCAAGCTGAGTACTAAGAGATAATAGAGAAATAAAAAAAAAGACTCAAAGGAATTTCCTTTGAGTCAGACTACTTATTTACTCACTCACCACGCAACAGCGACATTGGCGAGCTCTTGCTGGCCCTGAGCCAAGTCACCACCACCGCGATTGCAGCAATCACAAATACTACAAGCCCTGCCGCCACTAGCTCGGTTGCACCGAGTGTGGCATGAAAGCCAGGGGTGATCAGGTTGTTGGCTTGTACAAACAGCCAGCCCAACGGAATAGCCACTAGGTAGCCAGCTACTGCTAGCATCGCCATTGCCAGGCCCTCTATTGCACCTACTTGGCGCCGTGAAGCACCGCAGGTACGAAAGATACCTAGGGTTGGCAATTGCAACTTGAGCTGGTTGATAAGAAACACCAGCAAGCTTACGAGCGACAGCAGGGTAACGATTGCGATGATCGTGAAGATCAGCGGGCTGACGTTTCTGCCCCAGTACGCAACGATGCCGTCGATGTACTCCTGCTGAGTAATCATCTCAACCGATTCACCCCAGCTTGCCTTGGTGGCATCTGGAATGACCCGGCCGTTGGTTTTGATTGCAATTTGGTTGTACAACTCAAACCCACCGTAGAGGTGAAACATAGCTGAGTTAGAGATAAAGACCATCTCTTTACCAAAGCTACCAGTCTCGCGACTGAGACCCACAACGGTAAAGTTGCTGTCTACCAGCTTCACGCTATCACCAAGCGAGATGCCAAGTGAAGACGCCAGGTCTGTATCAATCACAGTCTCGCTATCGGTTTCAATATGTCTACCACTTGCTAGCAAGGGCTGAGTGGGTTGGCCCGGCTCATACATAGAGTAGAGCGTGTCGCGCCCCTTGAGCTTGCCAAAGTAATACGTCATACCAGCTACATCAATGCCATCGATATTGTGCAGGCTTTGCATTACATCTGCCGGCACAGTAGAGCTTTCGACATTGCTACGCGAACCTGCCTGGGTCACTACGTAGTCACTTGTGTTGGTACGGAAGTACCGTGCGGTGCCTTCAGTGCTCTCAATATTGATAGACACAAACATCATCACTAGTGCGGCCGTGAAGGCAAACGCACCAATGCGAATTGCAGAGACCTTCTCGGCTCCTGCGCCACGCTTGCGACGAAACGCCTTGATGTAGGCGAAACGGAATATTGTACGCATCTTGGGCCTCTCTGGGCTGTAGGGTGTAAATGAACAAGATCGAGCAATATTATACCACTCGAATATAAATAAAGCAATATTACATAAGCATTGTTGACAGTAGTAACAAATAAGACTACACTGAAGCCAACCTGGCAAAGATGACCAGGAGTACACGGAAATTAGGAGTTCACCATGGACGAGCCGTACAGATACGAACACAAGGCAACACTCTGCCATGCCAGTTCAAACGTTTGCCCGAAGGTCTTCATCAGCGAGGATGCACCTCTGGAGCGCCAGGTCAAGATCACCGATGACTTCGACGGGGAAGTCTTCATCTCTCTCGAGCAACTCGAGTTGCTCAAGGCGGCTGCAATCTGACACTTCTTCGGCTTGCTTCGAAGAAGTCAACAGGTCATTTGCATCATCTCAGAATAATTCGAGATGATTGCTTTTGGCCTTTTTTATTTATTGACATAGCTACTAATATAGTTGGATTTAAGAAGTATATGATCATTTATCACTATATGTTTTTCATGTAGCTGGTAATCTTCACATTTTGCAATCATATATGGGGAAGCTAAATTGTTAAACAGTTTTTGGCAGTCCCGTATTTTACTTACTTGGTAGCTATTAGTTAATAATATTACTTTAAATGTATACGTTGGTATTTGAATTTGAAGTGATGCTACTGTTTTCCTAATATAGCTCATACTGTAACTGGCCGGGATTATTAACGTAATATCAAAATTCGGTTCCTTTTTTAAATATTTTTTTGACTTAGAATAAATGCCTTCATCATGTAGCCACTGTCTTAAGATTTCGATGCTTTCTTTGTAATCTCGCTGTTGCTGATCATCACCAGCCCAAGTCCAAGTATTATTTTCTTGCAGCGCGTAGTTTCTTAATGCGATAGCACATTCTGTGAGATCTACGTTTTCATGCGTATCAATAAACAATAAGGTATTTCTGGCAAAATCAACCAGCTGAGAGTGATTATTATTACGAAACGCGTTAGAAATGACAGGCTTATAATCTACATGATAAGCACAAGGTGTAGATTGATAAATGACATCATAGTTATTTGAATAGAATTCAATTGCTATGTCCCAATCTTCGATTCCCCAGCCAACAAGATGCTCGTTATATCTGGCTTTCTGATCATTTGGAAAGCTGGCGCTACATGAAAAGAAAGCCATCCATGGTCTTTCTGAACGGTACCATTTTGTACGAAAGTTGTTTTCTATCATATTGTTTGATGCCTTATTCTTTAGGAATTCCCAAAGTAATTCTGGGTTAGAAGAATAATTTTTAGAAAATCTTGGAAAGATGTATTTATCATCAATAATTTTTCTACCAGTAGAAAGAACAGATCTTTTGTGTTTTTGATGAAAATCTACATGTCGATTAATAAAGTTTTCCGCAGGTAACATATCGCCATCAAGCAGTATGATTATTTCTCCACGAGCCTGTCGAATTCCCATATTTCTTGCTTGTCCAGCCCTAAAGCCCCTATCTTGTTGCCAAAGGTAACTAATTTGTAAATCCGGGTAATTCTTGGAAAACAGTGAAATTAACGACGGTACGTTATCAATACTGCCATCTTCACATATGATGATTTCAAAATTATACTTTGTTTTTTGGTGCGCCAAAAGAAGTAATATTAGTCTCAGCAGCTTTACCTGCTTGTATGTTGTGATGATTATGGTTGCGTTTATGATTGACAAATTGATATTCAAGTTATAGCATACAGGGCATTAAGAATCAATTGATTCTTCGCTCATTTACATATAGACTCTGAAGGAGAGGGAAAAATGTTAACAGCAAAAAATGTCTCATTTGAATACAATCAAGAGCTTATTCTTCAGAATACTTCACTCTCGATAAATGCCGGCGACAGAATAGGACTCATTGGTCCAAATGGTGTGGGTAAGTCTACTTTACTCAAAATTTTTGCCGGCATCCTTAAACCAAGTAATGGTAAATTGGCAATTCCAGAAGATCTAAACATTGGTTACTTACCTCAGGAAATCCAAGAATATTCCGATTTGAGCTGTGAAGGTTTTATTGAAAAAGTAACTGGTACTGCACTGGCTTTGGCAAACCTAGACAAAGCGATGCTTGAGTATAGTAAAGAATTAAATGATGACTCACAGAAAGCCTATGAGCTTGCTTTTGCAACGGTTGAATCACTCGGTGCCTATACACTTGGTACACGCACTGCTAAGGCACTTGCTACTGTCGGTTTGAGTGACGATATTTTGTCAAAAAAAGTTGGTGAGCTTTCAGGTGGTCAAAAAACTAAGTTGGCCCTTGCATCAATCTTACTCGCACAGTTTGATGTTTATTTGCTCGATGAACCAACGAACAATCTTGATTTGGATGGTATACAGGTATTGGAGAGGTTTGTAAAAAACTCTAATGCGACCTTTGTAATTACTTCACACGATAGAAGGTTTTTACGGACCTGTATTACTAAGATTGCTGAGATACTACCTGATAAATCAGTACAAATATACACACTTGGTTATGATGAGTATATTGAGGCTAGAAGAAAAGAGAAAGAAGCCCAGCTGCAACGGCAGAGTGAATTTCAAGATGAACGTAAAAGGCTGACCGAATCAGCACGTGATAAGCTCTACAGTGCTAACGCAGCAGCCTCAAGTAAGTCATCAAGCGATAACGAGAAAGTTGGGAGAAATGCTCGTAAGGAAAAGGCGGTACGCTCTCATGCAAGAGCAGCCGCATCTATTCAATCTCGTTTAGAACAGATGACCGAGCCAGGCCGTCCAACAGATGACATTGATCTTAATTTTAGATTTAATTCTGAATCAAAGAAAATATCAGAGCAAGTTATTAAGTTAGTTGATGCAACTGTTACCTACGACTCAATTGTACTAGGGCCATACACGCTGAATGTACAAAACGGTCAAAAGATAATCGTTATTGGCCCAAATGGAGGTGGTAAATCAACTCTTCTTAAGTTGATGGCTGGAGAAATAAAGCCTCATACGGGTAAGGTTGAAAAAGGTAGCGGAGTAACTATTGGGCATGTTGATCAAGACTACCGTTTCCCAGACCAGGACAGCTCCATCATTGCAAATGTCCAAAAGATGACTGGTGAAGATATTCCCACGCTCTACAATTTATTGGCACGATTTAATATCAAGAAGTTGATCGCTGATTCTTTGCCAGGCACTGTAAGCCCAGGTCAACGTTCAAGGGCATTGCTAGCCTGCTTAGTTGCAAAAGGAACCAATGTCCTATTGCTCGACGAACCAACCAATCACCTAGATATCGTTGCAAGTGATGAGCTGCAAGATGCGATCAATGAGTATGAAGGTGCAGTTGTTATCATTACTCACGACAGAGAACTTATTGACACACTCGAGCCAAAAGTGGTACTTGTTGTTTCTAATGGTAGGATGCTTTCAGACAAAGATGCAGAGCCATACATTCGTAAGACTCTGCAGTGACAAGGCCACAGTTTAGACTGGGGCCTTTTTTCTTTGTTATAGTAAGTATATGAACTCAATATTTAATGATCTAAAAAAAGAGACTATATCCGTTGAAAGAGTTATTCTTGATGAGAAAATAAAGAATATTCTTGGGAAAAGTGCCGTCCATGCAATTAAAATGGATAAGCTGATTGAAGCGTATTCTTTTAAGTATTATTCAAACAATCATAAAGTATCAGGGTTTTTAGTTGCGCCAAAAGATATTACTGCAAAGACGCCAGTAATAATTTACAACAGGGGCGGTACGAAAGATCTTGGGCTGGTAAAGCGGGGACAAATATTCTTTAGACCCGCCCAATTGGCTAGCTGGGGATATATTGTAATTGGTAGTCAATATACTGGTAACAGCTCAAGTGAAGGTAAAGACGAGCGAGGCGGAGAAGATCTAGACTCAGTAATTGAGCTAAAAAGACTAATTAATGGCTTAAAAGATGCAGATAGTAAGCGAATAGGAATGTACGGCATGAGTCGCGGAGGCATGATGACCTACATGGCACTTGCCAGAGTAGTTTGGATAAAAGCTGCTATTGTAGAGGGCGCACCCATAAGCTTATTTGAATCACAAAAAAATAGACCAGAGCTCAAAGAAGTATTTGTAGAAGCATTCGGCGGTACAGAAGCCGAACTCAAGAAACGCCCAGTAATGTATTGGTCAGAAAAATTACCAATAAATACACCTTTACTGATAGTTCATGGAGGCAAAGACGAACAAGTAAGCCCAAATAGCCTTGAAGAGTTTGCTCAAAAACTTACAGATAATCAAATTGAGCACAAGTTAAGAATTTATAAAGATGATGATCACACGTTGCAAAAAAACAGGGTAGAAATTTCTCAGTTAGAAAAAGAGTGGCTCAAAGACAATCTAGGTCAATCGTACTGCTAAATAACTGTAACTTGGGCAAAACGTGATCCTGGTTTTCCAGATATGACACCCAAAACTACAGGTTACAACAGGTGAAAAAGACCTTGTTAAACAATAACAGATTAGCCAACCTGCAGAATAGCGTAAGTATTATTGACAAAACACGCTAGGTATGATAGAATAAACTTGTTCTTCAGGTTATAAAACCCTAGAGAAAGGTCCTTGAGAATGAATTCTAAGAAGAAAACACTTCTCGTGTGCATTGGTGCACTCGTAGGGGTGTGCTTGGCTGTAGTTTTCAGGACTTACCTGATCGAGTGGTTTCAGGCCCGCTGGCAAAACGCCATCGACTGGAATATCAACCCATTCATCTTCGTTGGCTTGCTTTTTGCCACACTCTATCACTACTACAAAGGGTGGTTTGAGATTGCGAAGGGAGTAGTTACTCGAGATAAGGAGACTCTTTATCACGGTATTGCTCTGAACAGGTTTGTCTGGGCCATTCCTTATCTCTATGTGCTGATCTTTGGACGGGGCTACCCCTGGTGGGTACCGGCCGGGATTATCACCTGGATGGTGATTGGTCTTGTGATTTTTGTTAAGAACTATCGCAAGCAGGACTACATCAAGAAAATGACTGAATCACCGGTTGGCAAACTGGTCAGTCGTTTTACCAAGTCAAAAACCGAAGAGGAGACAAAGTGAACTTCTGGAGACTGCAAGGGTGGTTGTACGAGGCGCTTTTTGCTCTCGTGCCACACCGTAACCTAGTTGCCGATACTGCAGTCTCAGCTTGCAAGAATCCTGGAAGGATTCTTGACGCTGGATGTGGTACTGGTCGTCTGAGCAAGTATGCTCAGCGCGAAGTTGTTGGAGTCGACTTCTCGGACACCATGCTCCGAGTTGCTCGCAAACGTGGTAAGAAGTTTGTTCAAGCGGATCTTTGTGGCTCATGGCCTTTCGCGGACTCTTCGTTCGCAACGGTTGTGAGTCTCAATGTGCTATATGCACTGCCAGACCCCAAGGCAATGCTTACTGAAGCGTTTCGGGTACTCGAGGCAGGTGGTGAGCTGAAGCTTGCTTCGCCTACCAGTGAGCAATTGATGCCACTGGTGCGTGAACATTTCAAACTTGCCAGTACGCCCGAGCTGTTGATTTCGATACTCAATATCCCCAGGTTTATCGCCTGGGGGTTGAACCTGACGATTCGCGGATTTTTCGACAACAGCGAGTTCCACTTCTACAGTGAGAACGAGCTGGTCGAGATGTGTGAGAATGCTGGGTTTATTGTCCAATCCGTTACTCCCTGCTACGCAGGGATCGATGCGATGATTGTCGCACGAAAGAGGTGACCATGCTAAAGATCGAACCAATTGAGTCGGCAGAAATGCCGTTGCAATTGCTTGCAGAATCGTTTCAAGCTTTCTACGAACGTTCCCCCTGGAACGAGTACCTACGTTGTCCCAATTGTTCGCCTCAGGGCGATTTTGGGGCAGCTGGTCGCTACGACGATCCAGGACTCACTCATTGCCCGGTCTGCTCCACTCAACTGGAACAGTACTGGAGTGATGAACGGGTAAAGGAGTACTTCGAGATGGCGGTCAACAAGCCGTACTTCGGAGGAGTCTTTGGTAAGAATTCTGAAGATGAAGTAGTGGCTTGGGTTTGGGGGTATGCCGTATCGAGTGTCGATGAGCTGTCGGAGTTGCCAGAAGGCGACAATGCGGCCTATGTCGATGTCATAGGCGTACTTCCAGACTACCGCGATAACACCGTCCAGGTGTTTGTCGAGGGTCATGCACTTGCTCAGCAGATCTATGGGTATAGGTATTTCGTTACACGTACACATCGAGATGCTGAATACGTGCAAAAAGCCATGAGCATGTTTGGTTACAAGTTCCTTTGTGAGTCGGTTGATCCAGAAAAAGAGTTCTGGATCTACGACCCCGACGGGATTACGTCCTGAACCCGCGTTCAAGTGGTTCTATAAGGGGTCGGCGCAAGCCGGCCCCTTTCTTCATTTCAAAACAAACAGATTAGTTATATAATAAGCATTGAAAGAAATTATGAAAAAGACAAAATTTTCAGTTGAATTTAGCCACATATATACTAACGAAGCTTTTAGTGATGAGCACAGGCAAAGTATTCAAAATTTAAAGGAATATCTGCCTAAGTTGAAAGACGAAGATTTCCAGACTTGTGTATTCATCGATAACTACAATTCAACAGAAGACTTACTCGATGTTGATGATTTCCTCGAAAGACTAAAAAACGAGGGTGTACAGCCGGATTATTATGCATATGAGGCAGATATGGCTAAGTATACAGATAAGTTATTGAATACTATTCAAGACGTGAGGCTTCGTAAAAGCTATGAAAAGTATATTTCAAAAAAGAATAGTTTGCCTTGCTCTTTTATGACCGCAATATGGTATTTAATTCGACTAGGCGTGTTTGAGAAAGATGCTATAGTGCATAATAGTCAAGGTTTTGTACCTGCTGAGGCTTTAATCAATGTTCTCCCTGAGAGATTTAGGACTGTTGAAGCAAAGACTTTGGAGATTATTAACTCTACAAATAACCCTGACGCAATCGGGAAAATAGATTATGTATTTTATAGCTCCGGTAACACACACGGCCCATCTATATGAGCATTAGACTAGTAGTATACATATTCACTTTTGTAATGATTTTTATAACAGGAATATTTGTATTACTAAATAATAACAAAAATCGCTTAAATCAGACATTTTTTGCTTTTGTAGTGTCAGTAGATTTATGGGTACTGTCATTAATCTTTGCAGATAATTCTTCCTCATTAGAAATTGTGATGTTTGCCAGCAGGGCCGCCTACGTTAGTGCAATTCTGATGTCATTATGTAATCTATACCTTTCCTATATATTTCCCAATAAACATTTTCGGATAAAAAAACTAGCACTTATTTTGGTTGCGATCCCATCCATGTTACTTATTGCCTTTGCTGGGTCTTCTTTGGTAGTTCAGTCAGTAAGCATTAAAGACTATGGGGCAGATGTTGTGACTGGACCTATTTACATATTATTTTTCATCTACTTGGTTATCTATCTAGGTGCGGCTATGTACAACTACACGATGAGCTTTAGAAGGTCGAAGGGAGCGGTGAAAGTTCAGGTACAGTTTCTACTAATTGGAATACTGATATCGGCAATAATTGCTGCAGTAACCAATCTAGTTTTAGTAGTAGTGGGTATTTCGTCGTTTGGCTATTTAGGCCCACCATCTTTATTGGTATTTATTGGCCTAACAGCCTTTGCGATCGTCAAACACAAGCTCTTTGATATTAGGGCCGTAGTTGCACGGTCTGTGACATATATATTGTCAATCGGTGTGATAGCAGTTATTTATAGCCTAGTAGCCTTCCAGCTCACTGGTAAGTTCGTAGATAACCTTAGTCATGGTTGGAGAGACACAATATATGTAGTATTAACCGTTATCCTAGCTTTCTCGTTTGCGCCACTCAGACGCTTCTTCGAGAAAATATCCAATAGAGTGTTCTATAGAGATCATTATGATACTCAGCAACTCATCAACGAGGTGGGTCGAATACTAGCCAGCGAGATAGATCTAGATAAGGTAAGTAATAGAGTACTGCACGAGATAACTAGCCAAATCAAGATTGATAAGGCCGAGGTAGTAGTCTTTGGCGAGAAACAACTTTTCTACGAAAACAATGTTTTTAAAGACGGTAATGAAGAAATTAGCTCACGAGAGCTGCGCAAGCTAGGCAGGGTAATGACTGTAGCAGACGACTTGCAGAGTGGTGAGCGTAAAGAATTATTGCAGAAGTATGGCGTAAGCGTAAGTCTTGCATTGCGTACAAGTGAGAAATTCATTGGTTATATGTTGCTAGGCGAGAAAAAGAGTGGTGATATTTATAATGACGAAGATATTAAAGTACTTAAGACCATTGCCAATGAGGTAAGTATAGCCATGGCAAATGCGCTCAGCTATAAAGAGATTCAACTATTTAGTGAAACTCTTGCCGAGCGCGTACGCCAACGTACTGCTCAGCTCAAGACTGCTAATGATCAACTTAAAGAGCTTGATCAAGCCAAAGACGAATTCATAAGTATGGCGTCACACCAATTACGTACTCCACTCACTACCGTAAAGGGCTATGCTAGTATGCTAGAAGAAGGTGACTTTGGTAAACTCAGCAAAGAGCAAAAAGATACGGTTACGCTCACACTCGATGGTGCCAACCGTATGGCGCGTCTTATTGATGATCTCTTAAATGTCAGCCGTATGGACGCCAATAGATTCTTTTTAGAGGTAAATGAAGTAGATCTCAATACGCTTGTAGAGCAAGAAGTACAGCAATTGCAATCTATGGCAGCCAGCAAGCATGTCAAGCTCACCTATACGCCACCACATACCAAAATACCTAAGATTCGTCTTGATGAGACCAAGACTCGCCAAGTAGTAATGAACTTGGTAGACAATGCTATTCACTACAGCCGGGCAGATGACGCAGAGGTGCAGGTAGCTATGAAGCTCGATGGTAGTCATGTGGTATTTACTGTGGTAGATAATGGCATTGGCGTACCAGCAGCAGCTCAAGGCAAACTCTTTACCAAGATGTTTCGTGCCGGTAATGCCAAGACAGCTCGGCCAGACGGTACCGGCCTTGGCCTGTACTTGGTAAAACGAGTAGTGCAAGATGAGGGCGGTGAGCTACTCTTTGAGAGTGCTGAGGGCAAAGGCAGTACTTTTGGCTTTAGAATTCCACTTACTGGCATACCTAAGAGTGTAGAAGAAGCCAGCAAAAAGATAGGCGCAAAGGTCGCCGCACATCCACGGTAAGATATTCGAATTATTTCTTTAGCAGTACTTCAATACCAGGTAATTTCTTGCCGGCTAAAAGTTCCAGACTAGCGCCACCACCAGTACTGACAAAACTAAAGTGTGAGTGCAAGTTATTGTCGTCTACAAATGCGGCCGTATCGCCACCACCCACAATTGTCTGGGCATCACTACTAATCATAGCGTGCGCCATACTATCACTGGCTTTGGCAAATGCTGGTAGCTCTGCCATACCAAGTGTGCCGTTCCAAAAGACCGTATTGCTCTCAGCTACAACATCATCAAACGTCTTCATGGTATCTGGGCCAATATCTAATGCAATATCACCAGCCTCTAGGCTATCTACCGTTACAACCTTACCTTTTTGTTTGGTATCGATTTTTTTGGCTACTACAACATCGGTAGGCAATAGTAGCTTTACCTTTTTACTCTTGGCGAGTTTTATTATATTAAGAGCATCTTTGGCATTAGATTTTTCGAGCTTACTCGAGCGCATATTATTTCCAGATGCTGACAAGAATGTATTAGCCATAGCCCCACCAATTAGTAGAGCATCAACGTGTTTAATGAGTTCATCAAGTACTTCTATCTTGTCGCTTATCTTGGCACCGCCAATAACTGCCGTGTAGGGGCGAGGGGGCTTTTGCATAAGCATCTCAAAAGTTTCATACTCTTTTTGTACTAGCTTACCAGCTGCGTGAGGGAGTAACTTGGGCACACCAACTGTACTGGCATGAGCACGGTGAATAGCAGCAAAGGCATCATCTATGTAGAAATCAGCAAGGCTTGCCAGTTGCTTAGCAAATTCTTCGTCGTTGGCTTCTTCACCAGCATGAAAACGTAAGTTCTCAAGCAGTACAATATCGCCCGGGCGCAAGTAGCTAGCTTCTTGTGCTACTTCTTCGCCAACACAGTCATCTAAAAATGTAACATCACGATTAAGTAAACGCGGTAGTAAGCGTGCAACAGGGCGCAGACTCATACTCTCTACCACTTTGCCATCTGGACGCCCATTATGGCTGGCCAGTATTATGGAGCAGTTTTGCTCAAGCAAATACTCAATAGTAGGTAAGCTCGCTTTGACGCGAAACTCGTCTATAATTTTGCCGTCTGTGACCACATTGTAGTCTACTCGCAAAAAAACTTTTTTATCTTTAAGGTCGATATCTGTGAGCGTAAGAAGTTTGTTCATTACCTAAGTATACCCGAAATGCATTGTACTGTCTTGGGTGGAAATACCATAGAAAAAGCCCAAAACAAGTTTGGGCTTTTTCACTGATGAGTTAATTGATAAAAACAGTTGGTGACCCCAAGGAGAATCGAACTCCTGTTGCCAGGATGAAAACCTGGTGTCCTAGCCGCTAGACGATGGGGCCATCAACTGTTTTTATCAGATCATTTATCACTTTCTTACTTTTCCACGGTTTTAGTTGCCGTTCTCTTTTTGCGGCGAGGAATTTACCTGACGAATCATACCATATTGCCGGGTGTAATTCAAGATCTATTAGCGATGTTCACTCACGACATTTTGTGGGGTATGAGCCAAGAATTTTGCAATGTTATCTACCGTCACTTGTTGAATGAGCCCCAGAGCCTCTTTGCTATTAAAGGCGTTGTGTGGCGTCATAATAACATTGGGCATTTTTTCAAGTATTAAGTCTTCAACAGCATAATCATATGAGCGTGATAGTGGGTGAGATAGTAGCTCAATTTCTTCAGTGATTTGGAAAATATTCTCACCTTCAAAAACATCGATTGCCGCACCACCCAGCTTGCCCGATGCCAGTACAGCCACAAGAGCTTGAGTATCAATAAGCTCACCTCGAGAAGTATTGATAATATAAGCTCCAGCTTTCATGCTCGCAAATGCCTTTGAATTGATAAGGTGGTGATTATCTTTGGTGTAGGGTGCATGCAAAGTGATAATATCTGATTCTTTATAGAGTTGCTCGGTAAGTACATATTCCATATTGGTTTCGTACTCAAGACTACGGTCAGGGAATGGATCGTAGGCGAGTACTTTCATACCAAAGCCATTAGCAATACGTATCACGTGCCTCCCAATACTGCCGGTACCAATTACACCGAGAGTCTTGCCAGCGAGGTCATTACCAGTCAATAGCGTATGGTCAATCTCACCAGTTTTTAATTGCTGAGTAGCCATAATGAGTTTGCGACTGAGGGCGAGCATGAGCATAAAGCTATATTCAGCGACTGAGCTTGCCCCATAGCCCGGTACATTACAAACAGTAATGTTATGTTTTTTGGCTGCAGCAAGATCGATGTTATCAAAGCCTGTAGAACGTGCAGTAATAAGTTGCAAGCTGGGCATCTTCTTGATAAATTCTGCAGTGACAGTACTAGTCACATGTACGCTAAGTATTTGCACTGCGCTCAGGTCAACTTTATCATCATTTTGAATAGAAGCATTACTCATATAGAACTCTTGATCAGGCTTGAGCTTACTGCGGTAGAAATGACGGTCGGCAGTGTTGCAATCAAAAAATGCAATTATGGGGGATGGATTCATAGTGATTATGGCTTCTCTCTTAATACTACTATAAAATCAGACACATTTGCAGTGACTGGCTTGATTTGCAATATCCCTCTAAGTCGCTTGAGAGTCACGTAGCTGCGGTTGTTTTTGACAGATTCTGTAGGATTTACACCAATTGTCTTAGCCTGTGATCGTGAAAATTCACTATCAGTAATACCACCAGCTACCGGAATATTGTCTTTGCCGTCACTCGCACAAGATACTATTACACTATTAGCATGTAGGTGCGGCAGGGCTGACAGCGCCAGATCTTGATTGCGACCACCCTTACCAGGATGCGTTACAATTACTTGGGTTTCACCACAGGCAAGTAACGCTTGACCTGGCTTCACCAGCTCTGCCATTGCTGGCCCTACTTGGTTTGCCATACCACTGAGGTTTTGGCTATAGACTGCGGTAGAGTATCCAAGCTCTTTTGCTTTGCTTTGCATTGCTATTACAGCGTTTGAGCCCGAGGCCAAAATTACATTAGTGACATTCTTAAAGTAGCGCGGGTCTTTTGGGGTCTCTACAAATTCTAAATTTGGTAAGCCAAACTTCTTGGCAATCTTCTTGGCATCACCTTCGCTCGTATAGTCTAGCTCAGTTGGGCCGGATGCCACCATTTGTAAGTCATTACCAGGGACATCAGAAATAATGAGAGATAATACCGCGGCTGGGTAAGCATACTTGGCCATATTGCCGCCATGAATAAGACTTATATGTTTGCGCACGGTATTTATTTGCTCAATAGTTGCGCCAGATTTGAGCAAGTGATCAGATACCTGTTGAAGATCAGTACAGGTAAGCCCTTTTGAAGGCTGACACCCTAGTGATGAGCCACCACCACAGACCACCACTATTACTAAGTCTTCTTCAGTAGCACTCCTGAGAAGTTCAATAATTTGATTGGTACCGGCAATGTTTTGCTCAGAAGGTAAGGGGTGAGTACCTATGAGTGATTTGATACGTCTATGTATGAATCGCTTGCGAATATCTATTACTACACCTTTGGTGATACTATTTTTGGGCAATGATTTCACTAGTGAGTGGGCTGCCAAAGCCGAACCTTTACCAATACCAACCAGATAAACGTGCCGGTAATTAGCAAGATTATAAGTCTTGTTGTTGACACAAATACTATTATCCATCTCCGTGCAACTATCGGCGAAGAGTGTGCGGATATCTAAGGCTTGATAGCCGGCTTCGGCAATCGTAAGTGCATCACGGCGCAATGGAGTTGCTGTGAGTCGAGAAAAGTTTTTAATAATCATAAGCTTAATTATACCAGATAATTATCCGTGATTTACTTGCAGTCTAATTGAGTGTCAGCTATAGTAACCATAACTATAATAACAACGTAAAAGAGGTAACAATATGGCTATAGAAGCTGGTGGTAGACCACCATTCAATCAAGATGAATACCTGACGTTAGCTGAGGCAGGTGCTAAGTCAGATCTCAGTAAAGACCTTGAGGATATCAAGCAACAGCAAAAAGACCAACTAGCTTCTGTAACTGATCTAGGTGAATATCGAGCACAGAGAGCAAATGATTATGACACTGATGGTTATGATGAAGATGAAGATCTGGAGCAGATGATTGAGGATGAGGATACAGACAGGGTAGAAACAAAGATTGATAGATCGCAACAATCTAAGAGACCACATACTAAGCCCCAAAAAAAGATTGATCCAAAAAAAGTTGTAGCTGCATCGGCAGTTGCCATCGCTAGTCTACAAGGTGCAAAGATGGCCCATGAGGCAATTGTTGCACGACCTGAGCCCGTGAGTGTTACATCGCCACAAGAATCTTTTGCAGTGGAAGACTTTCCAGTAGGTAGTGAGCTAGCCGTATCACCCTATTCCTATGTTGTTACCGGTGGCAATATTCGTACCAGTCCAAAAGTAGTAGAGGACAACTTGCTTGACCATACTGATTTTTCTGGAGATACCATTGAGCACCCTATAGTAGTAGCTGATGACTCGAACCCTCAGAACGATGATTGGCTTGAGTTTGTGGATAGTAAAGGCAAGACTCTGTATACCAACCTGCAAAATGTAGAAGTAGTGCAAGAAAGTACCACACCACCTGTAGAATCAACAATACATGTAACAGTTACACAGACTGGTAATCATGGCATTACGGCCAGTGATGGCAAAGGCAATATTCTGACTGTTGCTACAGTTGTAAATAATAGTTAAAGAATACTATTCAGATCTAGCACAAGCGTTACAAAGTACAGTATAGTAGTAGGTATGAATACTGACGCATCGAGATTTAAAAAAACTAAAATAATAGCCACTATCGGGCCAGCTAGCGAAGAAAAAATTGATCAGCTGATGGCCGCTGGGGTAAATGGAATTCGTCTCAATTTTAGCCATGGAGCGCATAGCTGGCACAAGAACGTAATTGTCAAAGCTCGCGAAGCCGCCAAAAAGCTCGATCGCTCAGTGGCAATCATCCAAGACTTGCAAGGGCCAAAAATTCGTCTAGGTACACTTCCGCAGGGCGGTGTAGATCTTGAGGCGGGCCAAAAGTTGCAGTTGTGTTATGACAAAAACTGCAAAGATGGTCATCTGCCAATTCAGTATGATTTTTCAGGCTTAGTAAAAAAAGGCGATAGTCTGTTCTTGCGAGATGGTACCATTCAGACAGAGATCCTTACTACTAAAGATGGTGTGGTCACTGTAGAAGTCAAAAACTCTGGCAAAGTCTCAACCAATCATGGCATTAATTTGCCAGAAACGGTTTTTGATTCTCAATCAATCATGACCCCAAAAGACATGAAAGATTTGGAGTTTGCTTATGTAAATGACATTGACTACGTAGCATTGAGCTTTGTACAAACCGCTCAAGACATCTTGCATCTCAAAAAGATTCTAGCCAACCACAAGAGTGAAGCCAAGGTAATCGCCAAGATTGAGACCAAAGTAGCAACCACTAACCTTGAAGAGATTATTGCAGTCAGTGATGCCGTAATGATTGCTCGTGGTGACCTTGCTATAGAGACCAGTAACGAAGATGTACCGCTGATAGGACGAGAAATAATTCAGCTGGCCAGGCAGTATAAGAAGCCAGTAATAATGGCTACTCAAATGCTTGAGAGTATGATCAGTAGCCCACAACCAACTCGTGCCGAAGTAAATGATATATCTAGTGCCGTAAGTCTTGGAGTGAGCTGCGTAATGCTATCTGGCGAAACTGCAATGGGACAATATCCGCTCCAGACAGTAGAGCTAATGAAACGAGTAATCTTAAAAAGTGAAGAATATTTCTTAAAAAACCGTATGGAGATTGATTTTGTTCCGGACAGCTCTGGTGAGCACTCTCAGCTACCAGTTGAATATACCGAGCAAGTAGGGGTAGTGAAGCGCATTATTACTCAATCTCGTAAAGCATTTGGCCGTCCAGTAGAAGCAGGAAAAATTGCCAGCGAAGATGCTCAGACAAGTGTGAGTCTGGCAGCAATAACATTGGCTGAGCAAGTTGGTGCCAAGCTGATTATTGCCGAGACTCTTACTGGTAGCACCGCTCTATCGATCGCAGCATTACGCCCGCCAATGCCACTTATTATTGCGAGCCCCAATAAGCGAGTTTGTAATCAAATGGCACTTGTCTGGGGTGGCAAACCTTACTTAGTTACCCGCAAACAACACAGTAGTGATGTAGTGAAAAAGCTTTTTGCCAAAAAACATGTCTCGACAGGCGACTGGGTAGTACAGGCATATGGTACGCACTCAGGAATAGTTGGAGGTACTGATACCATACGACTATTAGAAGTACACTAGCCAGCCATAGTACTTATGCTCAAACTCTCGTATAATCATAGTATTATGAGTGCTACTCAGCCAAGAACTATCATAGCCAACTGGAAGATGAACACCACTATTTCTGAGGGTTCACTATTGCTCAATAGACTTCATAAAGAGCTTGCGGGCGTGAATGGTGTAGATATTGTTATCTGTCCTCCAATGACACATCTGTTTGCTTTGCATCGTGAGTGCTCTCAGTTCAAAAGCTTACCTAAGCTAGTATTGGGAGCACAAAATATGAGTGAGCACGAAGAAGGGGCTTATACGGGCGAGGTATCAGCAGAAATGCTTAATGGTTTGGCAAATTATGTACTTATTGGTCACTCTGAAAGACGAAAGTATTTTGATGAGACCGACGTTGTTGATGCCCAAAAGATTAGTTTGGCACTGAGGCACAATATCAAGGCAGTGCTCTGCGTGGGTGAGACCCAGCAACAACGTGGTAATGGCCATGCTAAGCAAACAGTGCTCGATCAGCTCAATGTTTGCCTCAGTGAAGTTACTGCAAGTGATCTCAAAAATATCTTAGTAGCGTATGAGCCAGTTTGGGCCATTGGTACTGGCAATTTTGCCAAGCCAGCTCAAGTTGAAGAAATGCTGCAGCTTATTAAGACTACTCTGACCCAAATTTTTCACAGTGAAAAGTCAGACTCAGTGCAATTATTATATGGCGGGAGTACCAACTCAAGTAATGCCAAGGCGTACTTAGATTTACCACTCG
>CAYNHH010000007.1:0-31258 GCA_964397085.1 uncultured Candidatus Saccharibacteria bacterium | reverse complement strand
GTGAGTTAGCGGGTAATCGCTCTGCCTCTGGGTAGAGAGGAAAGTCCGAACAGCATAGAGTACAACAGTTGCTAACGGCAACCAGGAGTAATCCTCGGGAAAGTGCCGCAGAAACTATACCGCCTAGACTTGTCTAGGTAAGGGTGAAAAGAGTGAGGTAAGAGCTCACAGTGCTATATGGTGACATATGGTGGTGGTAAACCCTGTTGGCTGCAAGATTATGGGCCCTTTTCTGCATTTGCAGGATGAAGTTTCTCGCTTTATCATGGGTATATCGCATGACTCCTCGCCACTTGTGGTGAAGGGCGCCCGCAAGGGAAGATAGATGATTACCAATTCTCGCTTGCGAGATGAACAAAATTCGGCTTATAGCTAACTTACTTGAGAATACATCCTTCTAGGATGTATTTTTGGTATAATAACACTTATGAAAAAACGCAGTGAATTATTTTTTCGGGTATTCCTTATCCCAATTGACTACTGCATGATTGTATTTGCTTTTGCACTGGCATTTTTGGTGAGGCACGAGCAGAGTAAGCCACTTGCATATCTGGTATCGGGCAAAGGATTTTTGCGGGTAATTTTACCCGTGTTACTGATCTGGATAGTAATATATGCTTTCGCCGGGCTGTATAAGCTGCGTGCCACTAGATCGCGCCTGTATGAAACTAGCAGAGTAGTAATGGCATCTGCTGTAGGGGTGATGTTGCTTATAATATTGGATTTCTTTGTGACAAATCCAATATTCCCATCAAAGGCAATTCCAATTTATGGCTTTGTATTTGCTGTTGTCTTGGTGAGCTTTGCACGGTTTTTGGTCTATGCAATGCAGCACTTCTTATTTCGCTTCCAGATAGGCGTACATAACACGCTCGTAATTGGTAAGGGTTCATCACGAATAAATTTTGCCAAAATACTCATAAAAGAGTCACCTGCTTACAGAGTAATGGAGAATTTGGCCATGCATAAAGAGCTGTCTTTAGAGCATTTGGAGTCTAGTAACACCAAATATTCACTCGACGACATCTTCTTGCTCCAAGAGGATATTCAAGCAGGAACCGTAACAAAGTTGGTAAACTTTTGTCGACAGCATCAGATACAGCTACACATTATCCCCACAGTAGGAGAGCTCTATGACGCACCAATGCGCATGAGCAGGATTAATAATCTCCCTATTTTAGAGGTGGTGTCTACGCCTCTTGATGGCTGGGGGAGAATTTTGAAGCGATTACTCGATCTACTGCTGGCTTCATTCACATTACTCATTGTGTGGCCATTAATGCTTGCAATTGCAATCTTGCTCAAGCTGACAGACAAAGGGCCAGTATTCTATATCCATGAACGAATTACTCGGTCTGGCAACAAGATTCGTCTCCTGAAGTTTCGTACCATGAAACTCAAGTATTGTGCTGGCGGAGAGTATAGCGGGTTGAGTACACTTGATATGCTTAAGACCTTCAATGAGCCAGCGTTGATAGAGGAGTTCAGGCGTGATCAAAAGGTGAAAAATGATCCTCGTCTGAATCGTATCGGTGGATTCTTGCGTGCAACGAGCCTAGATGAGTTGCCTCAGCTCATAAATGTACTCAAGAATGATTTGAGTTTTGTGGGGCCACGACCAATCGTGGAGGAAGAATTAGAGCGTTATGGGGATGAATCAGGTCTGTTTTTGCACATCAAGCCTGGTCTAACAGGCTTGTGGCAAGTGTCTGGACGCAATGATATAGACTATGATTCTCGGGTAAAGCTCGATATATACTACATTGAGAATTGGAATATTGGCCTTGATCTGGCAATTATTCTCCGTACAATACCAGCACTACTTTTTCGTAAAAGTGGGTACTAGACTATGAAAGTAGCGATTGTTCATGATTGGCTTACAAATCTTGGCGGAGCAGAGAGAGTAGTAGAAGCCCTCCACCAAATGTTTCCTGAGGCGCCTATCTATACGAGTGTATATGACCATGATAGACTCCTAATGCTTAAAGATGCAGATATAAGAACATCTTTTTTACAGCACTGGCCACTGGCAAAAAAGAAGCACCAGCTGTATCCTATGCTGCGTACGCGTGCCTTTGAAAGCTTTGATTTTAGTAGCTATGATGTAGTCATCTCCTCTAGTAGTGCAGAAGCAAAAGGTATTATTACGCCTACAGAGACCCTGCATATTAGCTATATTCATACACCTACTCGGTACTATTGGAGTGGCTATGAGGATTACCTGCACTCTCCAGGTCTTGGGTTGATTAATCCGCTTGCGAAGCTTGTCTTACCGCGAGTAGTCAAAAAAATGCGCTATTGGGACTTTGCGGCTGCTCAAAGGCCAGATATTCTGGTAGCCAACTCGCTAACCGTTCAAGATAGAATAGCCCAATACTATAACCGTCAATCTACAGTAATTCATCCGCCCGTAGATACCATGAGATTCCAGTCTGCTAAATCTAGTGACGGAGATTATTACTTGGTAGTAAGTAGATTGATACCTTATAAGCGTGTAGATTTGGCCGTACAGGCCTGTACTAAGCTCAACAAGAAGCTGGTGGTGGTTGGTACTGGTTCTGAGCTCAAGAGACTCAAATCTCTTGCTGGCCCAAGTATTACATTTACTGATGCACTTTCAGATAAAGAAGTAACAAAACTGTATTTGGGTTGTAAGGCATTTATATTTACTGCTTTTGAAGACTTTGGAATTACACCTGTAGAGGCTATGTCAGCAGGTAAGCCAGTGATAACTTATGGGCAGGGTGGTGCGAGTGAAAGTGTAGAAGATGGCATGACAGGGGTCTTCTTTGACAAGCAAACCATCGAGAGTGTAATGGCGGCCATTGAGAAATTTGAATCGAGTAAGTTTTCTGCAGATACTATAAAAAAGCGAGCACAGTATTTTTCTCAAGTGCAATTTAGTCAGCAAATTAACGATGTAATACAGCAATATAGAGATGGCAAGAACTAAGACTAAGCAGGGTTCTTACTTGGTACTAGCTTTAGCTTTAGGAGCTTTAATTCTGGCTATATATATAGTTTCTCTGAGTGTTGGCAGGTATTTGCAGTCACTAGAAGACAAAGCTACGGCGCTGCAACCCTATCAGGAATTGTATAAGGGTCTGGCAGGATATGACGGTCAACAAAAGACACTTCTGTTGCTTGCAAATAATGCAGAGCTGAGGCTGGGTGGAGGGTTTATAGGTACGGTAGGCATGGTCACATCTGACAAAGGGAAGATTTCTGCAGGCCAATTGACTGGCGTATATACTATTGATGCTACAAATACTTGCACCAATAAGCCATATCAGCCACCAGACTATCTGAAGAGCATCGGCCCCTGCGCATCACTGCGTGATAGCAGCAACCAGTTGGACTTCCCGCAAAATGCCAAACAAGCGATGTATTATTATCAACAAGTGGTAAATCAACCTGTAAATAATGTTGTTCAGTTTACACCATCGGTTTTGGAGGTATTATTAGCCAAATTGGGCCCGGTCTATCTGAAAGACTACGATCTCACTATTACAAAAGATAACTTCCGAGAGAAAGTTCAGCTTGAAGTGGAGGCAGGTAAAGATAAGCTAGAAAAGAAAGACCCTAAAGCAGGAGTTTTGGGCGGCTTGGCCAACCAATTGGTGAGTAAACTATTGAGTAAGGATTTGCGAGAACTAAATAGTTTATTTCCTACCTTACAACAGATGATAGATGAGAAACAGCTGGTGATATATAGTACCAATCAAGCTACCCAAAAACTTATTGAGAAAGTTGGTGCATCTGGTGAGATTAAGCAATCCCAAGAAAACTACTTTATGATCACTGAAGCAAATATTGCGGCCAATAAGAGCTCACCATATATTAAGAATCTTGTTACAATGCACCAAATGATTAATCTGGATGGAACAAGCACCATAGAGCTCTCAATAGATACCAGTCATACATCCGATTATAGGGTAGAGTATGTAGACCCCAATATCCCTGAAGAAAAACGGTGGTTGGTGGGTGACAATTTGAGCTACACGAAGTTGGTATTACCAGATAAGACGACATTATTAAATAGCTCATTTACAGATAAGCAGCTAACGGTGAGCAGTGAACAGAATAGTGTCACTTTTGGTTACTATAGGCTAACCAAACCACTTGCTAGTAGTAAGGCTACATTCACCTATAAAGTGCCAACGAAATATGTATTTGGTGATCAGCTTACAATCAATACATTTATGCAAAAGCAACTTGGCGGCTGGCCATACGAACTACACTACTCTTTGACTCTCCCAACAGATGAGTACCGGCTTCAAGCAGCAAGCAATACTCAAGTACAACAGCGAGAAGTAGGCAATACTCTTACGGTAGCTTATGATAAAATGATCAATAGTGATGAGGCTTTAAGTTTTGTTTATGTCAAAAAATAGTAAAAAAAC
This sequence comes from uncultured Candidatus Saccharibacteria bacterium, assembly GCA_964397085.1. Lineage (GTDB taxonomy): Bacteria > Patescibacteriota > Saccharimonadia > CAILAD01 > BJGX01 > CAILAD01. Next base: position 26,855 of record CAYNHH010000007.1, on the reverse strand, counting down.
AGTTATATACATGAAGTCAGTTGGTAAGCGCTTTGATGATGAAGCGGGGGTACTTGATGCACTGAAAGATGTAAACCTAGAAATATATGCAGGTGACTTTGTGGCTATCATGGGACCATCTGGTAGTGGAAAGTCAACGCTTATGAATATCATAGGGCTACTTGATAAGGCTACGTCTGGAGTCTTTATGTTGGATGATGTTGATATTGCGTCACTTAGCCAGAAACAGTTGGCTGTATTGCGAAGAGACAAGATAGGCTTTGTGTTTCAAAACTTTAATCTGTTACCAAGGCTAAATGTAGCCCAGAATGTTGAATTACCCATGGTATACGCCAAAAAAAGTAAGACAGAGAGAAAACAGAAGATAGCTGAAGTACTCAAGAAAGTAGGCTTAGAAGATAAGGCAAAAAGTCGGTCAAATAGAATGAGCGGAGGGCAAGTGCAAAGAGTTGCGATTGCTCGTGCACTTACTAATGATCCGAGTTTGATCTTGGCCGACGAGCCAACGGGCAATCTCGATACCAAGACCGGTATTGAGATAATGAACTTACTCAAGGACTTGAACAAGCAGGGGGTCACTATTGTTGTTGTTACACATAATCCTGAAGTAGGTGACTATGCAAATAAAATTGTTATGGTACGAGATGGCTTACTTCATAAAACAAAGGCCGTATCATGATCTTTCAAAATATTAAGATGGCCCTTATAAGTATCAAGTCTGCCAAGATGAGATCGTTCTTAACTATGCTAGGTATAATTATTGGGGTATTTGCAGTACTAGTGATGATTGGGATAGGTGACGGGGTGAAGGCTCAGGTTACCAGCCAGGTATCTAGTCTGGGCACCAATTTGCTGCAAGTAACTTCTGGTCAGATAGGTGGTAGTAGTTCTAATGCCAAGAATGGGCAACAGCAAAAAAGCTCGGGTGGTAGCTTCAACTTCGCAAGCAGTATTGGGGCATCAACACTGACTACTCAAGATGTAGCCACTATTGAGCAAACCAAAAATGTCTCTGCAGTAGCACCAATTAATGTATTATCCTCGGTCGTTGCTTACGATCAGCTTAGTACGAGCTCACCTTTTATCTTGGGCACGACGCCAAATTACTCTGATATACGTCAACTAAAATTTCAGAATGGTAGGTTTTTCTCTGATAACGAGAATAGCTCAATGGCAAAAGTTACGGTAATTGGGGCTGATACTAAGCAAAACTTATTTGCTGATGGTGATGCGATTGATAAACAAATCACAATTCGTGGTCAAAAATTTACAATTATTGGTGTTGTGAAGAAATCAGATGTTGGATCTGGTATTGGCGGAACCAGCGATGATATTATCTATCTACCTATCAATACTGTAGACAAATTGACAGGATCGAATCAGGTATTTAGGATAGTAGTGCAGGTGAATGGGGCAGAGAATATCTCTTCGGCTCAGAATCAGATTAAAGCTGAGCTTAAGGAAAATCATGGTGGACAAGAAGACTTCAGTGTTCTTACCCAAGAAGATTTACTTTCGACATTCAATACTATTCTTGATCTACTGACTACTTTTGTTGTAGCAATTGCTTCTATTAGCTTACTTGTAGGTGGAATTGGTATTATGAATATTATGCTAGTGACAGTAAGTGAGCGTACCAGGGAAATTGGTATTCGCAAGGCAATTGGGGCTACAAGTGGTAATATCTTGAGTCAATTTTTGATAGAAGCGATAATATTATCTGTACTGGGAGGCTTGTTGGGATTGGGGCTAAGTTACTTAGCGGGGCTTTTGGTGAAGAAGTTTGCTGGTATCACGCCCGTATTTAGCCTTAAGGCGCTTGTGCTTGCCCTTGGCGTGAGTTTGATAGTGGGAGTAGTGTTTGGAGTCGCGCCAGCTATTAAGGCCGCTAGAAAGCGCCCTATACAAGCTCTGAAGTCTTTGTAGATACTCTAGATATTAAAAAACCTCTCATAATTTTTGAGAGGTTTTTTAATACTGAATTGAGGGAGTTTACTTGGTGGCTTTTACTACGGCTTCAAAAGCTTTAGGCTGATTGACTGCTAGCTCTGCAAGAGTTTTGCGATTAAGATTGATCTCGGATTTCTTGAGCCCGGCGGTAAAGACAGAGTAGCTGACACCGTTAAGTCTAGCAGCGGCACCAATACGAGTAATCCAGAGGGCACGCATGTCGCGCTTAAGATTGCGACGGTCTCTGTATTGGTAACTTAAAGCTTTGAGTACGGCTTCATGAGCCTTTCTGTAACTACTTCTACGTGTCTTGCTGTAGCCCTTGGTGAGTTTAAGGATTTTTTTATGTCGTTTGTGGGTGGTTACCCCGCGTTTTACTCTCATTACTTAACTCCTACCATTTTTTTAACATTTTTAGAATCACCCTTAGCCATACCGTGTTCTAGAGTGTAGGCGCGTTTGCGAGCACCAGATTTAAGAGTGAGCTTATGAGCTCTACCGGCTTTTCTACGCAAAACTTTACCGGTACCGGTGATCTTTACGCGTTTACTCATGGTTTTGTTAGTTTTTTGCTTTGGCATGGTTTCTCTCTTGCTATTATTTTCTATTATTTCTTAGTGTCGACTTCTTTTTTTGTCTCAGGCTTGGCATCTTGTGCTACAAGTTCTTTCTTGGGCACTGCGATGATAGACATATCGCGCCCGGCCATACTCTGAGAGCCTTCAAGGGTGGCGATGTCGCTGAGGCCTTCAAAAAACTTTGCTAGTATGGCCTTACCAAGGTCTTGGTGGGTCATCTCTCTACCTTTGAAACGTGCAGTAAGCTTGACTTTGTTACCAGCCAGTAGAAATTTGGTGGCAGCTCGTTGCTTCACTTCTATATCGTGTTGACCAATTTTGAGGCCCATACGAATCTGTTTTACCTCAATACTTTTTTGATTCTTACGACTTTTTTGTCGTATCTTCTCTTGTTCGTATTGATATTTGCCCCAGTCAAGTAATTTACAGACTGGTGGCTGTGCTGCCGGGGAGACTTCGGCTAAATCATATCCTTGTTCGTGTGCAAGCTTGATCGCTTCACTTAAGCTGACTACTCCAAGTTGAGAACCGTCAGCACCCAACAGTCTAACTGTTGAGGCTTTTATTTCATGATTTAGCTTAAAACGCTGTTTTTTCAGTTATGACTCCTTAAAGCTCCAGACAATAATATCATAAGGTACTCAAGAAATCAACCCTGGTGAGAGGATTGCCTGTAGCTCTTGGCCTTTTTTTACGATCAATCGAATAGACTTCTTTTGACTCCCGACCACTATAGGAGTTTTAAGCCTGTGATTGTACTCATCAACTAGCTCAGCACTGGAATCAATTTGCAGAGTATGAGCAGGTACACGTAGCTGAAGGCGTTTTTCGTCCTCGCCCATATTATGCAAATGTTGAGTGGCGAGCTTTAGTACATTTCTTTTATCGCTAGAAAGATTTTTTTGTGAGTAGGCCTCTAGGAGTAAAGGGGAGTTGTGGGGCAGGAGTTCTTGGTTACGATTATGAATAATCATGACATCTGTAGGTAAATCAATTTGCATGGTTTTATCAAGGTGTATATGTGTAGTTGGGCTGTCTTTAGTTGCACCTCTGACCACATCAATTCGATAATCAAATAAGAAATATTTTTGATTGATTGAGAGGGCAGTGAGCTCAATTATTTTTCTTTGGGCTACAATGCTACATCCATCTTTGTAGTCTTTGATACCTAGCCGCTTGGTGAGCGTGTCGACAGCAGTAGGGATGTAGGCAAGTACAACTTTATCATCAAAATATCTTGATTCACTGATGAGAGATTGAAATGTGGCTTCACTCCCTATTCCTATAATTGTAGAGTATTTTTTGCCATGTTCGCGGCATATTGTAGTAATTTGTTCAACATTATCTATTAAGTAATCTTCACTGACTATCTTTTGGGTCTGTTTCCATGTTGCCAAGTAGGCTTGCAGGGCTGATGAATCTCGTGCGCTTTTATCGAGAAATAATGCATACATTATTATGTTCGCTCCATTTTAGTACGGGCATTTACTACAGCACCCTTGTCGACTATATAATTTGTGGTTTGTAGTGTGCCCTTTACGGTTGCACAGCTAGTAATATGTAATTCGTCGAGTACTTTGGCATTACCAGCAAATTCTCCTTCGATAATCGCTGTCCTGGCATCAATATCAGCTTCAATTTTTGAATTTTTGGCCAGCTCTATTAGTCCTGTCGTTTTGATTTCGCCATGAAATCTGCCATCAATGTACACATCTTGGTCAGTTTTGCAGTTGCCTGAAGCAGTTACTTCGGCACCCATATAGTACTCTGCAAAGTTATTAAAAGGTATTGTAAGTGGCTTTTTCTTGAATAGATTTCTCATTATCTTTACTTCTCTGAAGCTTCCTGTTTCTTCTTACTATTCAAGGCTTTTTGCAAAGATACGGTTTCTTCATCAGATAGGTTGTACTTACTTAGTCCGTTGGTAATTTCTTTGGCATATACTCGAGTACCGGTACGGGCATGTATGCTTGAAATAATTACTCCGTTATTATGATTGTCGAGTATGGCCAGTACAAAACTTTGGTCGCCTCCTGTGTCACCAAAAGGATTAAATCTGATGAGTGCTTGTTTGGAAATAGCAAATTGGGCTTGGGTATGCAGCTTGGCGGTGAAACCGGCGAGTTCATCAAGTTTTTGTAATGAATCTTTCACGTCAGTCGAGTAGCTCTTGATGAGATCTTCAATTTTCTTGGCCTCGGCACCCTCTAAGAACTCACCATACTGTTTTTGGAGTTGCAGCAGACGCCACTGGGTGTATCCTAGTGCGATAAGACTAATGCAAAATAATATTATGAGAATTGTCATAGATTGTTCCAGTGCTCTATTATAGCTTTGCAGCTCAATAATTAGCAACCTTGGGGTAAAAACTGTTAAAATGTACTTAATTAATGGGGAATTGTTATGGCAAAAAAGAAGAAAAATCGTAAAACTCGAAAACAAAAGATTACTCAAGCTCAGGGTAAACAGAACCAGGTGAATACAGTAGCACCCCAGACTGAATCAATGAATGAGACAGTTGTGAAGAAAAGCATTAATGGGCCTAAGGTAACGAGTGAAGTCACATCTGATCAATTGAAACAACAGTCTTATGCAAAGAAAGATATTCTTCGATCACTTGCTCTCACTGGTATTATATTGGCGGTCTTTGTGGTATTGTATTTTGTTCTAGACAAAACAAGTGTTGGTACCCAAGTATATAAAATAATCAAAATCTGATAACCGCATCAAAAGGTCTGCATTTAGATGGTAGCTTTTGCCATACGATATTGTAATGCCTCAGCAAAGTGCTCGGGTAAAATACCTTGACTATCAGATAGGTCTGCTATGGTTCGGGCTACTTTGAGCATTCGCATATAGGTACGGGCACTTAAATTCATTGACTGCAGGGCGGCCTGAGCAAGACTTTCTACCTCTGGAGATAAGCTGCAGAATTCGCGGATCTGGGCGTTGTTCATCTCGTTGTTTGTGTTGATTGGATGGTTGTTAAACCTAACAGCCTGTATACTGCGAGCCTTTAGTATTCGCTTACGGACAGTACTTGATGATTCTGAGGATTCACCGTGTAAGAGCTGTTGGTGGTCAATTCTATTGACGGTTACTAAGAGATCAATTCTATCTAGCATAGGTCCAGAAACTCGAGTTTTATAACGATTGAGCTGGGATGGAGAACAGCTACAAATTTGTTTGTCATCACCAGCATAGCCACAGGGGCAAGGATTTTGGGCAGCCACTAGTAAGAATCGAGCGGGGAATTGATAGCTCGCTGTAGCCCGACTGACGGTAATAGTACCATCTTCAAGTGGTTGCCGGAGTACTTCTAGTACGTGCCGAGGAAATTCGGGTAACTCATCTAGAAATAGCACGCCTCTGTGAGCAAGACTTATTTCACCAGGTTTGGGCCATTGACCACCACCTATGAGAGCAATATTACTTGCCGTGTGGTGTGGTGTTCTGAAGGGGCGTGAGCGCACTATTGAGTCTTGTGCGTGCCCGGCCAGACTATGGATACGAGTGATCTCAAGCATCTCTGTATAACTTGGTTCAGGCAATAGACCTACCAATGCTTTGGCGAGCAAAGTTTTACCTGATCCGGGAGGCCCTGAAAGAAGAATATTGTGATTTCCGGTAGCGGCTATCTCGATAGCACGCTTGGCTTGATGTTGGCCATAAATATCGGCAAAATCTATCTCGGCATGAGTATTTTGGCCGAGTATTTCAGTATTAGTTAGAGGTGTAATAGTGACCTCCCCGAGTAAGTGCTGATATAGTTCAAACAGTGAGCTCACTGGATAGACCGTTATGCTAGATACTAAGGCAGCTTGCGCAGCAACCTGGGTGGGGGCATAGAGTTTTTTGAGGCCAAAATCGACGGCTGCTTGGGCTGTAGCCAAGGCACCGGATACTGGCCTGGTGTTGCCATCGAGTGCAAGCTCACCAAAAAATGCCGTGTCTGGGTCGATAGGCTTGATTTGCCCGCTTGCAACTAGTAGGCTTGCAGCCATAGCTAGATCAAAACCAGACCCGCTCTTGGGCAGATCGGCTGGCGCGAGATTGAGAGTGATGCGTCGAGGTGGCAAATGAAGCTTAGAATTTTTCATAGCTGCTCGTACGCGCTCTTTGGCTTCATCAACGGCCTTATTGGCCATACCGACGATTATGAATGCCGGCAGGCCGTTGTGCATATCAGCTTCTACCTCTACTAGCTGGCTTTCAAGACCTAAAAGACTTATTGCATTTACTTTAGCTAACATCCTCACCCCCTAATTAGTTACTTTTCTATCATATTATACGAATAAAATACGAATAGCAAGCGTATGGGTGAATAATCATTTTGTTCTTATGCTTATATGTGCAATTTAGCTCTTGTACCAGATAGCAGCAGACTCTGGAGGTACGGTATTGATCACTATGCCACTGGCGACTTCAAATCCGCCCCAGGTATTGCTACGGCCACAAACTTTCAAGCAGAAGCGGTGATGTGGGCTGACACCGTTTTCAAGATATATATTGAAGCTGATCTTGTGTCGGGTAAGTTTTTTGAGGTAGCGCTTGAGAGAACCTGCCAAGGTTGCAATTTCGGCCTGTGATAGATCGTTTAGTGAAGTTACTGGTCGTTTGGGTAGCATCCAAATCTCAAATGGCCACTGACTAGCATATGGACAGAATACCAAGAAATGTTCATTTTCGAATAGTATTCTGCTCTTGGTACGTTTTTCGTAGCCAATAATATCGTCGTAAGGGTCACGCTTGTTCTCTAAATAATAAGCTTCTACTATTTCAGATTCGCGTTTGAACTTTTGCGGTACAAGGGGTAGTGCAAAGATCTGACTGTGCGCGTGCCCCAGACTGGCACCAGCTTCATAGCCATCATTACGAAACACTAACACATATTCGATGCCATTTTGAGATAGTAAATCTTCAATTCTTTTTTGGTAAATATGGAGTACATTAATGATCTGCTTTTCATCTAGCTTGCTAAAAGGGGTACTGGCCAATGGAGTATCAATGACGATTTCTTGTTTGCCATAAGCTTTGGGGTTATCGGGACTGAGACTAGGAAATTTGTTTTCTACTACTTTCACTACCCAATTACCATTACTATCATTCATTTGACAGACATCGACGTTACGATCGAGTCGTGGGCTTTGGGCGGTCTCAATGAGTACATGACCGCTGTCTTTGGTGTCGTAGGGTCGTTTGCCACGATTGGGAGCAATAATGACTAAATTTTCATGTAGGTAATCACGTCGTATCTCTGTTTCTATACCGTGCGTGTTGAGATTTATCCCGCGATGCTGTGGGCTAATATGAGATGTTTGCTGGCTATGTGATGCAGGCGACGAATTAGAGCTATTATTGTTGTGGGTTTTTTGAGTAGAATCGTCAATATGTGATTCTAATGGTGAGGAGGATTTCATACTTCTTATGGTACCAGCATTGTTCTTTTGCTGCAAAGAATGCGATAATGAAGACTATGACAAAACCAAAAAAACGAGTAGTAGTATTGTCGGCCAAGACGGGTGGTGGTCACCGTGCAGCTGCCTTGGCAATTATTGAGCAACTTGAGAAAGACCCAACACTTGAGGTTATTCACTTTGACTTGTTTGATGAGGCCCCTCGACCTATTCGTGATATCCCCAAGATGTACTCAACTATTACTAAGCTAAAATCTGCTTATGGAACAATTTTTAAACTTACTGAGGGCAGTAGACAGTCTCAATTTACCCTGGATACCATTGCCAAGCGCTACCAGAAAGAAATTAGGGAAACTTTTACAGCGCTAAAGCCTGACATAATAGTGTCGTGTCACTTTGCAGCAAATGCGTATTTACCCATCTTGCAAACTTTTGAAAAGCATATTCCGTTTATTACTGTAGTGACAGACTTGGCAACAGGTCACCCTATGTGGTTTGATAAGCGCGCAGATATGATTATTGTACCGAGTAGTGAGGGGTATAAGCGAGCAAGAAATTTTGGGGTACCTGCAGACAAGCTGAAGGTAATAGGGTTGCCAATAAGTGAAGAGTTTGCGAATTTGAAAGAATCTAAGGAGGAATTACAGCAGGAACTGGGCTGGCCGACTGATTTACCTAATCTACTAGTGATGGCTGGTGGAGATGGTATGGGCAAAATTAGCTCGCTTACACGACAACTAGATAAAATGCCTATTGATGTTCATCTGGCTATTGTAACAGGTAGAAATGAAAGCTTGTATGAGACATTGCGTGCGAGAAAATTTCAAAAATCTGTGCATGTATACCAATTTAGAGACGACATTGCGCGCCTAATGCGCGCATCAGACATGTTACTTACCAAGGCAGGGCCTGGCACCATTGTAGAGGCTATTGTTTCAGACCTACCAATAGTATTGTATGATTTTTTACCCGGACAAGAGGAAGGTAATTTGCACTACGTTGTAGATAATAGAGCGGGACTTTGGGCGTCTACAAATTCACTTGCTATTCGAGCAACTGAAGATATACTCAGTGGGTATGTAAAGATAGGTGGTGCAAGATATGAAAAAATTCGCAAGCAACATGCAGCCGCTGCATCAGAGATAGCGAAGTATGCTGCGCAATATCCAATTGGATAAGCCGCATTTTATTAGCAAAAGCGCTATAATACCTATATGATTCATCTAGTAATTGGTTCTGATCTATTTAAGCCCAGTATTGGTGGTACCGAGACTGTTACTGATAATATGGGAGTAAATCTCACCAAAGCAGGTTTTAGGGTTACTGTTGTTGCTCCGGCACCAAAAGGCATGAAGACCACGCCAACGCTTGAGAAAGACCCGGGTGGCTATGACATACTGCGGGTGCACTCGTATGGTATTCCTATTCAAAAAGACTTGAGATTTAGCCGAAAGGCATACGGTCAGATAGCAGAATACTTTGATAAACCTGCAAACACACCAGATATAGTTCATGTAAATAACTTGTTTCCTACTAGCCGGACCATGATGAAATATGCCCGAGCAAAAAATTTGCCAGTAGTAGTGGGTAGTCATCTGATGCCCGAGAGTTTTACAACTGGGCTTCGTTGGGTAAAGGGCGTAGAAAAGACTATAGACGGCCTGGGCTGGCGATACATTGCCAAGGTGTATAACAAGGCAGATAGGGTGGTAGCACCTACGCAGACCGCTCTGAACTACTTATTAGATCATGGGCTGACTGTGCCTACACAAGCGATCTCTAACGGTATCGATCTCAAGGCTAACGCACCACTTGTAGTGGATAAGGTAAAACTCAAGGCTGAACTAGGTTTACAGAGTCAATATGTGCTGGTTTATGCGGGTAGACTAGCAGTAGAGAAGAGAATTGATGTAATTATGACGGCATTTAGCAGGCTGTGTGTGCAATATGACATTGAGCTGTTACTGATAGGTGATGGTAATGCTCGCAAGAAACTTGAAAAACAAGCCAAGCGACTGATGGTACAAGACAAGGTGGTGTTTGCTGGCTTTGTACAAGATTTACAAGACAAAAGACGCTATATGGCCGCGAGCGATGTGTTTGCTATTGCGAGCCCAGTAGAACTACAGAGTATTGTGACGCTTGAGGCGATGGCTGCAGGCCTACCGGTATTTGCGGTCAATGAAGGTGCTTTGCCAGAGCTGGCGCAAGATGGAGTCAATGGCGGGACTTTTGCTGATGGTGACGGCATTGGGCTAGCTAGGCTCATTGGAGGGCTCTTGAGTGACCCTGTGCGCTTAAAACAGTACAAAAAGGGTAGTCTAGATATTATTAAGCATCATGACATACACGATACTTGGAAACAGTATAGTCAGATGTATCACGATGTGATTGCAGAACATAGAAAAAATAGCTAACATTTGTATTGAACTGATTTGAATATTTTCAAGCATAACCATTCTTGACTTTTGGGTGTAAATAGAGTAGAATTACACATTATGGGGCTGACTAGCTTCGACATGAGGACCTTAAAATATATCTGCAAGCCGGCTTGGAATGCACGTTAGCCGTTCCAAAACCATAAATGTAAATACATCTATGCGCAACCTAGTGAATGCGATTCGCGTTCCTAGTCTTGCACCAGCATACGCTTAATACGTGTATGCCGTTATACTTTTTGATACCAGGTAGAAAAGTAGGCGCCAAACATCTGGTTGCTGCGTATTCGCTTTAAGGCCGAATTCGAACAAGCTTACAGTCTTAAGAAGCGAGCTATCTGTTTTGTTACTTCCAAAGATAGTTATCTTGTAAAACAAAATTAAAGCAACTACGCTTGTAGACGGTATATTTAAAGCCTTGTGGACGAGGGTGCGATTCCCTCCAGCTCCACCAAAAGGGACTTTCGTGATCCACGGAGGTCTTTTTTGATATTGAGAATATTATTGACAAATATAAATACTTGTGCTAATATGTATTCGATCTTCAGATTGTACCCAATATCTGTCTTTTCAGATGGATAAGAGAAGGAGCCTCGATGGCTACTGCTGCAACTGCCACATTCACCTACGATGATTTCGAAATGAGGAAGAGCAAGGTCATCCTAGGCACCATCTTGGCCAAGTTCGTTTGGTTTTCTGGGCTTATGATCTTGGTCGTTTTTGGTCAGAGCCTTGATGCGCAGATCAAGCTGTACGTGATCTTCGGGTCTGGTTTGGCTGTGATGCTTGCGGCCGGCATGGTCACACTCAAGTACTTTACTAGCCAGGAGTTGAAGAAGAACTTCTGGCTACCTACGATCAATGGCATTGGTGCCCTGGTGTGCGTGGTGATGCTCTGGTTGAGCTTCACATCGCCACCTTCGTTCTAGCATTAGAACGAGAAGACAGGGGTGGAGGATCTTGGCCTGAAGGCTACTACGATCAGCCCCTAGACCTAGTAATAATACTAGGTCTTTTTTTATTGATTAGAAATAGCCCGGTATTGGCTTGTGTAACTGGGTAATATAGGCAATAATACTACCTGTCTTTCTCTAGTACCTATTCACAAGGAGTCAAAAGGCATGAGGCCTCAAACTGCAGTTATTGATCGAGCTGAACGAAAGCGTCTTAACAGACTGAAGAGTGCTACCGGTGTGGCATACCCCACAGGGTATTACTTGTTCCGGGGCATTATTATTAACCTCGCACGCCTTTTTATGAAAGCAGAGTTGTACAACGAACAACACATTCCTCAACCTGGTGGAGTGCGCTATCGCCCAAATTGGTACCGACGCAAAGGTAAGGCCAAGATTGATGATCACGCCTTTGTGATTGCGGCAAATCATGGCAAGGTGTGGGACATACCATTTATTGGTTTGTTTCATCGTGGACTAGTCTGGGTATGTAAGCCAAGCTTTTGTAAGTATTGGCCCCTCGCAATGATGAATCAGCGCGTAGGAGCAGTACCAATCTTTCGCCCCAGCATTGACGGTAAGCCTAGTAAGAAGAACACGCCTGAGAAGATTGAGAAGGCCCGTATGGCCTCGTATACGGCTGAAGAGGGCCTAGACGTGGCAGTTGCGGCTCTCAAGCGTGGCGTGCCTGTAGAGATGTTCCCTGAAGGTACACGCATAGGTAAAGAGGTGGTTGATTATAGCAAGAGTGGTACAGCACGCATCGCTCGACGCTCTGGTTGCCCAATTCTACCAATTGCTTTGGCTGGTTGCGCTAAGGGTGACCCAGTGATACGGAGAGGTATACTGTGCCGTCAGGTAATTGTTGGGGTGGTGTGTAAGCCAATTTACCCAAGTGACTATGCGCATTTGGGCGATGATAGCTCGATTGATAAGGCCTTGATGCAAGAGTGGCAAGTGCGCATCAATGAGGGGCGCGAAAAGGCGCTTGGGGTATTGCGTAGTCATTAAGGCTAGACTATTGCGGCTTCGGTTTTTTACCGAGGTCGCTTTTTATTGACTTCGATCTGCAAAAGTATTGATTTATATAGGGTAATATTGTAGAATCAATTAGCTTTCTGGACTCGAGAGAAAACGAGTTCAAAGAGTGGCCTTTGAAATTTTCACAAGCGACAATCCCTTGAAAGGGGAAGAAATGTCTGACACCATGGGTAGAAACAATCGTGAGCTGGTGTTGCCTCCCAATACCTATGCGCATGTACTTGATTCAACAAAGGGAAAGGTAAGCGCTTACGTTGGCCCTATCAAGAACAGCCTTTCTGATACAGATCAGTTGGTGGTTTGGAACGATATGAGTCAGCGCTATCTGCCGGTGGCGGCAATTGAAGATGCAATTCAGGTTTCTGCGCTTGCCGGTGAAGGACAGTACATCGTACTAACCAATCCTGCTCCAAGTAGTGCGGTGAGTGCTCACCCGCCTAAGGGCCAGCCAACTGAGGCTGTTGATCTTGAGGTGGGTAAGCGAGTAATTGTCCCAGGTCCTATCACGTTCCCGCTTTGGCCTGGTCAGACGGCCAAGACCATCGATGGGCACCATTTGCGTCACAATCAGTTTGTGCTTGTTCGTGTCTATGATGCTGAGCAAGCGCGTCAGCATTGGGAAAGTGCCGTTATTGCGCCGCAGGTGCAGGCTGTTACTACAGAACCGGATGATGCTGGGCAAACTAGTACTGGTGACGAATCAGGTAGTTCAGATGGTGAGACCGAACCCGATGTTCCGGTACTTGTTCGGGTGACCGAAGAGGCGTCGCGTCTTACTATGGGACAGCTCATTGTTGTACCTGGTACCGATGTTTCTTTCTATATGCCTTCAACTGGTGTTGAAGTAGTGCCTGATGGTAATGATTTTGTTCGTGATGCAGTGACACTTGAGACTCTCGAGTACTGCATTCTTCTCGATGAAAATGGCAAGAAGCGCTACGTGCGTGGACCTGCCGTGGTTTTCCCAGAGCCGACAGAGACTTTCAAGCTCAATAATCGTAGTCGTGTATTTGATGCTATTGAGCTCAACGAGCAAAGTGGCTTGTATATCAAGGTGATTGCTGAGTATACAGATGATGATGAGCGTACGTATAGCAGCGGTGAAGAACTTTTTATCACTGGTTCTGAAATGGCTATTTACTATCCGCGTGCCGAGCATAGCATCATTAGCTATGACGGTGTGCACAAGCACCATGCCATTACTATTCCTGATGGAGAGGGTCGCTATGTTTTGAATCGCAAGACAGGTCAGGTTGATCTGGTGCGTGGTCCCAGAATGTTCTTGCCTGATCCTCGTCACGAGGTGGTGGTGCGACGCATCTTGGATACCCACGATGTTGAGCTGATGTATCCGGGTAACAGTGAGGCTGTGGCGGTCAATGGCCGTTATAGGGAGCTGAGCCACAACCTGACTTCTGGTGAGCATCTTGGTAGTAGCGAGATGCTTCGCGCATCGGCTGTTGCTGATAGCCCATCTCGTTTCAATGAGGAAGATAGCTATGGTGGTGACACAATGTCGCGCGGTACCACCTACCAGCCACCGCGAACCATCACTCTTGATACCAAGTATGAGGGTGCTGTTTCGATTGGTATTTGGCCTGGTTATGCGGTGCTCGTTACCGACAAGACCGGGCAACGTCGTGTTGAGGTTGGGCCAAAGGTAGTCTTGCTCAAGTACGACGAGACTACGATGGCGCTAGAGCTTTCGACGGGTCGACCCAAGAGCGATCGTCATCTCTTGAAGACTGGTTATTTGCGGGTAGTGAACAATGTGGTGAGTGATATTGTCACGGTAGAAACTCGCGATCTCGTTGAGCTCAATGTTGAGCTCTCATATCGCGTGAAGTTTGAGGGCACTACTCCTGCACAACAGCAGAAGTGGTTTGATGTTGAGAACTACGTCCAGGTACTGACTGACCATTGTCGTTCGCGCTTGCGTAATGCAGCGAAGCAATATGGTATTCAGGAGTTCTATACGGGCATCATCGATATCATTCGCGACACTCTTTTGGGGGTCTCGTCTGAGAGTGGTGGCCGCACAGGCTTGTCATTTGATGAGAATGGTATGCGAGTTTATGACGTTGAGATTCTCGATGTCAATATTCAAGATCCTGATGTGGCACACCTGCTGACCGAAGCCCAAAGCAAGGCGCTCTCGGGTGCTATTCAGCTTTCGATGGCCGAAGAGGCAGCTACCAGAGAAGGGCGTCTTGAGGAGATCAAGCGTCAGTCTATGGTAGAGAAGCAGTTGACTGCTTTGGCAGCGGCTGAGATGGCAATGGGTGCGTTGGCAAGTGACTTGGAACAGCGGTTGGCAGGTACCGACGCTGATTTGAAGGTTCGTAATGAGCGCAAGAAGCTCGATGAAGTTGATCTTCAGGCGGCACGCAAGAGGGCTGAGCAGGAGATTGCGCTTCAGAAGCAACAGAATGAGGTCGCGCTTGAGAAGCTGGCCGGTGAGACAGTTGAGCAGATTGCTCGTATTGGTGCTGTTGACGACAAGTTGATTGCTGCGATGCAGTCCTTGGCTGACCATGCATTGCTTGAGAAGATCGTTACTGCTGTTGCGCCTGCAGCTTTGGCTGCTGGGCTTACGAGTATGGATCTGTTGAACCAGGTCTTTGCCGGTACTCCTCTGGAGAGTCTTACAAGTTCGCTCGCTGAGCGTCCTTTTGCACAGTCCAATGGTTCGCGACAGGCGATCGATGCCTGAGATAGTAATAATGGTAGGCTAGTATGGCTACCATGTTTGCCCACAGATAATAATCTGTGGGCTTTTTATTATCATAAGTATTGCAATATATTGACTAAAAATACATAATATGCTAGAATATTTTAGTTAATCGCTCTTTGTACATCGTACATCTACTCCGAAAAGGGGAACCCGTGTCCAAAACCGCGCTCTACGTATCTGAAGGTGACATCGTTGAGTTCTTCTTCGATCACTACCCGGAAGAGGCAGATAGAAGTGCAACTGGAAGAGTTCTGAACGTCCATAAGCGTTACGGTACTATGACACTGTCTGGTGCACGTACACAGCCACTGATTGAGTATGTAAACCTTGTAACAGGCGTGCAGAGCAGCGTTGACCAAAGCTTTGTGGTGCGAGTGATAGAACGTTACAGTGGCCCAACACTGCCACGCAAGAACGTCTTTGCTGATCGCAATGCTTTGCTTGCTGATCGTAGCAAGGAGCACCCTGAGTTCAACTTTCGGCCTTACGAACGCATAAGCCGTAGCACTATTCAAGGTGTAGTGACCGATATGGTGTTGTATTTCATGGGCCAGCTCAACATGGAACTCAAGATGCCGGCGGACCCCGACAGGATCTGGTATTTGTTTAGTAAGCAACGCCCAGGGCTGGTTACATCGCCTTATGCCGTGCATGGCTACGTGCGGGTGCACGAGAAGCCTTTCCGGGCTTGGGTTCGTGCCAATGCGCACAAGTTTTGCATGACTGCCAAAGAGGCGGACGCCGATGAAAATCAAATCTATGAAATCGAGGCTGAAGAGTACTCGATAAGTTATCACGGCTTCGATGCGCCATTTGGTTCGCCAGGAGAAGCAGACTCAGATCAGCTCGACTATTCAGATTTACTCGACTGGTTTGAAGATGAATTGGAAGAATTTGATGGCTTAATGCCACTTGACTGGGAGTAGTCGTTATTGCTTACTGTCCTTAGCTTGCTAGGGACAGTTTTTTATTTCAGAAGCTAAAGAAGCTGAAGTGAGTCGCTGTAAACCCCTAGTATTCTTGCTTCAGATGTGCTATAATGTAGCTTAGTAGGTTTCGTTTCTTTAGTTCTCTTGTTTCAAGACGAAAGGTAAGAAAAGAAGGTCGTCCTGCTCCAAGATAATTAAACAAGGTTACTACAAGATACATGAAAAAGTTATTTGTTGGCAATCTGCCCTATAGTGTTACTTCAGAGCAGCTTGCTGAAATTTTTGGTGAGAGCGCAGAAGTTGTTTCTGCAAACGTTATCACCGATCGTATGAATGGTCGTAGCAAAGGATTTGGTTTTGTTGAACTAGCTGAAAGCGCAGATATTAACGCTGTTGTTGAAGCTACCAACGGAAAAGAAATCGATGGTCGTGCTATTACTGTAAGCGAAGCTCGCCCACAGCAGCCTCGCGACTAATTCTAGCTTGCTAGATCAAAAAAACAGACTCTATTTGTACAGAGTCTGTTTTTTGTTGCAATTATTTTGAGAAGAGATGAGAATGGAATATGGTGAAGCACCTTTACCGAACGGGGGAGATATGACGAATGTAGCGAATACAGCTAGGGTACCTGGGGGATGTTTTCATCCAGAAAGCGTGAGCTCTACTGAATCGCATCTGGCAAACCAGATTCGACATGAGATATTGGAGTACATAAAGCGCAACCATACCAGTGCAGAGCAATTCTGTAGACTGACAGGATGGAGCCGTGAATATACCGACTCTATCTTCGACAGCGAGCGATGGGACTTGATGTTTGCTATTCGTCTTGCTGACCATTTGCATATCAACTTGAACTTGATTGTTCATTCGCCAAGAGTCGCTGTGTCTCAGCAAGATCGCAGAATACGGCAGTAAAATGCGTGTAGTGTCTTTGCGCAAGTAGTGAATTACTTGTGCATATATAAAAATTACCCTTCACATTATGTGAGGGGCTTTTTATTTTTTTTGCTACTAATACAATAATAAATATTTTGCTTTATAAAACAAACCGGCGAGCCTTGTGGGGCGTCGCCGATCTGTTGAAAAGAGCTTTGTTTTTGTTTTGAGTAATTTTAGTGTGCAGCACTACATACATCATATAGTGTAAGCATAAGCCTTGTCAACAACTTTTTTCAAAGTTTTTTCAAAGATTATTTATAAAACTATTTTTAGAATTAGTTTGTGGCTTATTTGGTATTTGATTTACCACTACGTGTGGCTGAATTGGCGACTAGTCTCTCAATGAGTTGGGCTTGAGCACTTGCAACGTTTTCTGCCTTGCCCGCCCAAGTAGAAAGAGCACCTTCCTGCACAGCTCGTGAGAAAGAATAAGTGAGTTGCCAGGGTTGTTGACCACTAGCTTCAATTGCGGCGAGATTGGCTGTGGCCTGATCAGGAGTCTGTCCACCAGATAAGAATACAATACCAGCAACTTCTTTAGGTACTCTTTCTTGCAAGATACTAAGTGTTGCCTTGGCTGTATCTTCAGGGGTGGATTGCTCGGTATTGTCTTTTCCGGCCATTACCATGCTGGTCTTCAGGATCAAGCCGCTCAAATCTACTCTATAAGCCTTGAGCAATTCAAAGAGTACTCTTAAGACTTGTGATAGCGTATCGCTTGTGGCCTTGATAGAGTGCTTACCATCATACAGTACTTCTGGCTCCACAATAGGTACCATACCTGCTGCTTGTACTATGGTGGCGTATCGAGTCATGACATTCAGATTGGCATGGATTGCTGCCAGGGTAGGGAGGCGAGACTCTTCGTTGATAAGGAAGGCTGAACGCCACTTAGTAAAACGGGCTCCCATCTTGTAGTACTCAGTGAGTCTATCTGCAAGACCATCAAGGCCTTCGGTAATTGTTTCTCCAGGAAAGTTGGTAAAATCAACAAGCCCACCATCTACCTTGATACCGGGGATTATGTTTTGTTTTTCAAGAAGCTTTGTAAAAGGCGTGCCGTCGTCGGTAGTCTGACGAATTGTTTCGTCATAAAATATCACCCCACTAATATATTGTGCGAAGTTAGGGGAAGTAAGTAACATCTGACGGAATTGTCTGCGGGTTTCTTCATTACAGTCAATACCCAGAGCATCAAAGCGTTTTTTAGCTGATTTATTGCTCTCATCAGCAGCCAAAAGGCCTTTTGGGCTAGTCATAAGTTGTGCTGCAATGGTTTGTAGTGAGGGATTTGGCATAGTTTTACTCTTATGCTTAAGATCATACCATAGCCTTTTGGTGAGGGTAAAGAGTTTTTTACTAAATAGTACATGTATACTGTGCTATAACATTTAATACATGTAATAATACTTATCACCAACAGATCAAAAGTAAAAAATATGCAAAAAAATAAAACGCATTGAATTATATACTTATGCAAATTAACACATGAAACGAGCTAATTTTTAGTCTTTGGTTTGACCTCGCGGCCCGCATCGCGTAGCATGTCACGTTTTTTGATGGTTTCGCGCTTGTCATAGTGTTTTTTGCCACGGCCTATGCCTATCTCAACCTTTACTAACCCACGTTCTAGCCCTACTGCTGTAGGTACTGCAGTTTTACCGGCTGACTTAATCTCTTCAAGTAAACGGTCTAGCTCCTTACGATGTAAGAGCAACTTGCGACTTGCAGTGGGCTCGTAATCTGCCACTCCTGATGCGTGTTTGTACTGGGTGATATGTGCATTAGTAAGGTATGCTTCATCACCCTGAAAGCTTACAAAGCTACCTTTTAGGCTGATTGCACCTTGTTTGACGCTCTTTACTTCATGTCCGGCTAATACTAAGCCGGCTACAAGAGTATCGGTGATCTCGTAGTCATAACGGGCTCTTCTGTTGGTGGCTAAAATCTTCATAGCTGTATTATACGCTAAGTGCTTTGGCTCTGAAACTTGTCTCGTACTGGTGAATATATGTAAGTCACAGTATAATTACTGTATGAAAACTCTTAAGAGCCAAGTCCAGACTATTGTTGAAGATGCCTTTTCAAGGGGTTTTCCAGATAACAACATAGCAGTACAAGTAGAATACTGTGACTTACAGTTTGGGCATTTTGCTACAAATATTGCGCTTTCGAGTAGTAAAATCTTAAAGCAATCACCTCTTGAAATTGCACAAAAACTTGCTCATATTTTAGAAAAGCGTCCTGAATTTGCAAAAGTTGAAGTTCAGAAGCCTGGATTTGTAAATATTGAGTTGCATGACCAAATGTTACTACAAGATCTAAGGTCGGTATATGTGGACGTACTTGCTTCTGCAAAGAATTTTGGGCAAGACAAGAAAATGATCATTGATTACTCCCACCCCAATATAGGTAAGCCCATGGGCGTACATCATTTACTTTCTACGGTCATTGGAGACTCTATAAAGCGTCTTTACCTACAATCTGGCTACGAGGTCATAGCTGATAATTTCGTTGGTGATATGGGTACGCAATTTGGAAAGTTGATACATGCGGTTAAGACTTGGGGTGATATGCAGGTGATTGAAGCCAATCCTGTGGCTGAGCTCCTCAAGCTCTATGTACATTTTCATATTGAAGCTGAATCTGATGAAACACTTGATGATGCAGGTAGGGCAGAATACAAAAAACTCGAAGAGGGTGATGCTGAAAACCGTGCCTTGCTAAAAAAGATCCAGGGTTGGAGTATGACGACTATGTTGGCGCTTTATGACGAGCTGGGGGTGGAGTTTGATTATTATAACGGCGAAAGTTTTTATGAGGATAAGATTGAAGCAATTATTGCTCTTGGTGTAGAAAAAGGGATTTTTGTAGAAAGCCAAGGTGCTTTGGTCTGTGAGACTGATAATCCAGATGAGCCACCAGCATTAATTCGAAAAAAAGATGGTACAAGTCTGTATCTTACTAGAGATTTGGCGCGTGTGGCTTACTGGGAGAAGACCTGGCACCCAGATTATATGGTAAATGTTGTAGATGTTGCCCAGAGCCTACAGATGAAGCAAGTATATGAAGTATCGGCCAAGCTTGGTCTGACCAACGCCGAGAATGTACATGTTATGTTTGGTCGCATGCAGTTTGCTGATGGCAGTATGAGCACAAGAAAAGGCAATATTATCTTGGTAGAAGATCTTATAGCTGAAACAAAAAAACGGGTAGCAGAACAGATAGTAATTCTAGCTAAGGACCTGTCTAAACCTGAAGAACATGTGCTCACTGACGTGTTGGCGATAAATGCACTCAAATATAACATTCTCAAGCAAAACAGGCAGTCAAATATACATTTTGACTGGGATAGTATGTTGAGCCTTGAAGGTAATAGCGCTCCTTACTTGGCTTATTCTGCTGTACGCATGCAAGCTATTGAACGAGCCGGTGAAGAGCATGCAACAGATAAGCCTGAAGTAACTACAGAAGAGCTAGACGCAGATGAAATTGAACTCTTACTACAGGTGAGTCGAGTGAATGAAGTGTTAATTGGAGCTGTTGTTCATTTCCAACCAAGTGATGTGGCTAATTACTGCTATGAATTGTGTAGAATATACAATAGCTTTTATCATACTCATAAGGTCATAGAGGATGATGTAGTTCGTGCCAATAGACTGCTTATCAACGACACTTGCCTACGGGTGGTAAAAGTTTGTTTTGACGCAATGGGTCTAAAAATGCCTGAAAAAATGTAGCGAGGTTGTTTAC
The DNA here is from genome assembly GCA_964397085.1 of uncultured Candidatus Saccharibacteria bacterium. Taxonomy (GTDB): domain Bacteria; phylum Patescibacteriota; class Saccharimonadia; order CAILAD01; family BJGX01; genus CAILAD01. Next base: position 6,123 of record CAYNHH010000007.1, on the reverse strand, counting down.
TTGAGCTAGCTGAGTTGAGTCTATTGCAGTGTAAATTTTTGAATTTGATTATTCGTTGTAAAATATACATTTTTGTCTTTTGCATCGTATCCAAAGGAGGAAATATCTGATGTTGAGTTTACTATTACTTCTTTTATATACTCGGCGCCAGTGTCTTTTAGTGCAAGTAAAATAAAGGCTTTCTTGATAGGATTAAGCACAATGAGCTGATCTGGTAGCTCAGTATAGACTATTTCACTAATATCTATCATATCTGTTGGTTTACCTGAAATCTGGAAGTCTTTTTGATTACCTTGGTCAAATAAGAGTATATCGCCGTTGCGCTTGGCAACAAAAACATTGCCAGTGACACTAAGGCTGGTGGCATCAACAAGAAGACCCGAGGGTGTTTTCTTAAGATAGGCAGTTTTAGCACCAAAACCAGATGATGATTTGGTAAAACGGTAAATTTGATTGTCTGAAGGACTCAGAAGATAAATATTTTGTAGATATGCCGCAATAGCAACTGAAGAAGGCCAGCTTGATGATGTAGTTGATTGCTTGGTGATGGTGCCATCAGGCTTGATCTGATATACGCTATCTGACGTGAGAGCGAACAGTGAGTTTGATACGGCACTTGGTGTGAGGGATAGCGTACCTTTGAGCTCTGGGTTTGATCCGATTGTCTTAGAAGTAGAGGCATTCTTGGCACTCGCAGTAATTTCACCAGTAGAACTATTGACTGCATACACGTTTTCACCAAGAAGTGCCAGAGAAGAGTAGCTGGCACCGGCCTTGGGGTTTTGATAGAGAGTTGCGGCTGATACTCGAGTAATGCCCTTTAGCTGATCTTCTAGCTGTGAAATAGTATTTTGGAGATCGTTGAGAGTAGGCTTTTTGTCTTGTGACTGGATTTTATTGAGTGTTTGCTGATCTTTGGGTGAAACTGCATTGATTTTTTGTCTTGTTTGATCGAGAGTGGTGAGAGCAGCTGATTTTTGATTATTTTTGATTTGAGACTGGGCGGTTTGTAAGCTTTGTTCGATGCTGGAGTAGGTATTTTTGAGATTTTGATTGTGAGGATTGTACCAGCTGAAATATCCAAATAGCACAACTATAATAACTATACTTAATCCTAATACTACAAGTGGTATTAGTGGATTAGGGTTGATATATTTACTCCACAAAGTATTCCATAATCGCTTAAATTGTTTTTTGAGAGGGCGGATAAAGTATGTATTTATGACTTTTGTAGATTTTTTTACAATGTCCTGTACTTTTTTGAGTGACTTTTTGAATATACTTGGCTTATCTACTGTTTTTAGTGGCTCGGGAGTATCAACAGCTTGGGATGAACTGGTGGCTATTTTATCTTGGCTAGAAATTATAGATTTGTTCTCAATAAATATCGCCCCTAAGTGGCTATTCTGCAGTGAATGCGTCTGTCTCTTGAGCTCTTGGAAGGTAATAGGGTTGTCTGGCTGTAAGAACGAGTAGAGCAAAGTCTTGGGTATGTGGTCTGAGAATCGAGCACTTGTCAGGATAAGTTTCTCGCCCGGTAAGAACTTTACTGTTTCAACTATTGAGAATATATTTTGATGCTGTGATTTTTTGTGGCTGTCGACGACGGCCATGATTGAATCCGAGCCGATCTTGTATGCCTGAACATCACCAATACTACTTATGAGTAATGTATTATCAGATACAACCACTATTAGACCCTCGATATGAAAGCGTTTTTCGAGCTTATGATAATATAGATTGATTTCTGTAAGACCTTTATTGATTCCTTGAAGAGACTTTTTGAATCTTAGCTCTGATGAGCCACCGGTGACATCTTCATAATATATAGTAGAAAATACTTCTTTTATCTGAGTAGCTATTTGTCTGAGATCATCTGGTTGAGACCATATAGTAAGGATAGTGTAGATATTTTCTTCTGTTGGCAGATCTTCAGATGGAGATGTGAAACTATACACAAATGTCTGCGTATGATTATCAGGACTAATAGTTGGCTTGATTACCTCAAAATGCTGCATGTCTCTTCCTCGCAATTCTTTCTACCTAGAGCATATCATCTCTTAAGATCTATCACCAGAGTAGGTTGAGAGGTATAATGAGTCTATATGGTGGATAAGACAAAGTTGAATGCTGCACAGAAGCAGGCGGTTTTACATGGTACTGGGCCTGCATTGGTAGTGGCGGGAGCTGGTACGGGTAAGACCGCTGTAATAAGTATGCGCATAGCCAACTTATTACTTACCGAAAAGATCCCGGCTGAGTCTATTCTTGCATTGACATTTACAGAGAAAGCCGCAGCGGAGATGCAAGACCGTGTGGAAGGATTATTGCCATTTGGATACGTAGACAGTGATATCCTCACATTTCATGCTCTCGGCGATAAGATATTGCGAGAATATGGGTTTGAGTTGGGGTTGCCATCTGATTTTGTGGTGATGTCAAATTTTCAACAAGCAATTGTAATGCGACAAGTAATTGATAGTATTGATTTGGAGTATCACAAGAAGCCGTCTGATCCATTTAGCTTAGTAAGTGCACTTTTACAATTTATATCTCGACTGAAAGACGAGAATATTTCTGATAAAGAATTTGCCAAATTCGTTGCGCTACAGGCCAAAAAAGAAGATGACCAGGAATCCCAGAGAATTAATGAGTTGTCACTGATATATACTGCCTATCAAAAAGAATGCCTCGAGAGAGGTATGATTGATTATGGTGATCAGATCATGCAAGTGATTCGTCTATTGGAACAATTTCCCAAAATACTACATTTTTTGCAAGAGAAATATCAATATATATTGGTAGATGAATACCAAGATACTAATTATTCTCAGAGCTATTTATTGAAATTATTGTCAAAAAAACATCAAAATATAATGGTGGTAGGTGATGATGATCAGTCAATATATCGATTTAGGGGCGCGGCTATATCGAATATCATTAGCTTTACCACTGACTACCCTGATGCAAAACAAATTGTATTACAGCAGAATTATCGCTCATCGCAGAAAGTACTTGATAGCTCATATAATCTGATTCAGAATAATAATCCCTACAGACTAGAAATTGAGAATAATATCAGCAAAAAATTGACAGGCAATTCTAAGATAGCCTCAGATGTTGATGTGCAGATATCAGATACATCTGTCACTGAAATGAATGCCTTGGCAGATAAAATTCTGTATTTCAAGCAGAAAAACAAAGTGCCATATTCTGAAATTGCGGTTTTGCTTCGTAAGAATAATCAAGCAATAGAGGTGGCGCATGTTTTGCAGAAAAACTCGATCCCATATGTTGTGTCTGAGAGTCAGAATCTATTCGAGCAGGCAGAGATAAAAGTTTTGATAAACTTCATTCATGTCCTTTCAGACCCAAGTGCTTCAGCGGCCCTATATGGCTTGCTCGCATCAGATCTGTATAATATCCCTCTTGATCAAATAGCTGGCTTTAGCGCGGCTGCTGCGCGGGTACACCAACCGCTAGAGGCTTACTTGCTTGAACAAACAGATCTTCCAGAGGCTTTCCTTACTGTTCTCGACACAATCTCCAGTTTTCGGGCTATTGCGCAAGCAGGAAATGCCGGACAAGTGGTGTATGAATTTCTAAAAGCCTCTGGTTATCTGGATAGGTTAGTATCGTTAGCTGAAAAAGACCCCAAACCTGTTATTCAGATACAAAATATTACTCAGTTTTTTAATCTTGTGAGAGATTTTGAAAGAGCTAATTCTGATCCGCATATATATGCTCTCTGGAGCTATTTGGTGGGTATACGAGAGAGTGACGTTGATATAATGATACAAACATCACCGCTTGATGTAGATGCGGTACAGATCATGACATTACACAAGGCTAAAGGTTTGGAGTTTACTGCCGTTTGCATGATAGATCTTACAGAGCAGACTTTTCCGGCCAAAAATATGTCTGAAAAAATACGTATGCCGGATGGTCTGCTGTCAAAAGCAGACAACAAAGTACCTTGGCACATACATGAAGAACGTAGATTATTTTATGTTGGCATAACTCGAGCAAAACAGTATTTATACCTGAGCGCATCTTATGACCATGGTGGTAAACGCATGAAGAAACCGTCTCGCTTTATTCAAGAAGCAACGCAACAAAGCTTCGTTGTACCGGCAGGAAACCAGGCACTCGCTTTGGATAGCCTTAAAAACTTTGAAAAGCTCCCAGTTACATTTAAAGATCCGCTTGCGAGTTTTATTACTAAAGACGGTTGGTTGCATCTTTCTACCAATCAAATTGCAGATTACCTGCGCTCACCTAAAGAATTTTGGTACTTTCATGTCCTTAGTCTACCCAAGGGCCCGTTTCATACACTAGTGTATGGTTCTGCAATCCATGCTGCTATCGAAACCTACTATGTAGCTCGACTTCAACATAAGAAGATTCAATTCAGTGAAGTATTTCAGATCTTTGAGAATAGCTGGAATAGTGAAGGATTTGTATCACTACAACATGAGAAGGACCAGTTTGCTAGAGGCAAAAAGGTCTTACAGGCATTTTATTCTCGAGAAGAATCGAATAATGACATACCACAATATATCGAAAAAGAGTTTCAGCTGAAGCTAGATCAACTCAAACTTAAGATTAACGGAAGATATGATGCGGTATATGACCGAGATGGTAAGGTAGAGGTACGTGACTTCAAGACTGGGTCGGTAGATACTATGAAGAACGCTGAGAAGAAACTCAAGGAAAGCGTACAGATGAAGATATATGCACTGGCATGGGAAAAAACTCATCAAATGGCTGTCGACAGCACTAGTTTATACTTCGTGGAACATGATATTCTTGCTACTTCTCAGACGATTGACCATGAAAAGACCATGGTGCTACTTGATAGGGTGGTGACAGGGATCAAGAATAATCAATTTTCGGAGATTGGTGGGAGCAGACTGCGGTTTGACAAGATGCTATGAAGACCAAAATGCTTGTTGAAGATAGTATTCGCGATCAAGAATGGCTAGAAAGTCTTCTGGCTGATATATGGTACAAGCATTTCATAGATGTAGAACAAAAAAATGATGTCCATATACGATATGGTAGGAAAGCCAAACGACGTCTTGGTTCGATAAGTCTCGATCCTCGTGATCGTAAGAGCTCAATCATTACAATTAATCCGTTATATCAAGATATGGAGGTGCCAGAGTACGTAGTGGTGGCAACAATTGTACACGAAATGACACATTATGCCCACGGATTTAACTCGCCTCTAGAGCAAAAACAACGACATCCGCATAGTGGTGGGGTAATTCGTAAGGAATTTGCTGAAAGAGGGCTAGAAGAGATGTATATTCAACAACAAATTTGGCTCAAAGATAGTTGGGTATCGATCGTTCAGAGATATTTTCCAAATGAGCCGTTAGTAAAGCGTCGATCAACTTCCAAAAAGTATACAGTACGACTACAAACACCGTGGTGGATGCGATGAATATAATATGTATGCAATATATTATTACTTGCAATGTATATTTTCCCGCCACCAAAGAAAAAAATCAGTAGTCTTAAATACTTACGTGTATATACCACATCGGTAGAATGGCCCATTATCTAGCGAAATATTCAAAATTTCGTGGCATATTTATGCAATACTATTGCAATATCACTATAATAATGCTATAATATAGGTATTATGAAATCAAAAAAACGTGTAATCACCAATAGGAACACTACAGAGCAAATAGAGCTTGGTGGTTCCGGGTATAGTAAAGCAAAGAAGATGAGCATACGATCGAGAGAGCGGATGCAGAAACTTTCTATGACTCGTGCTAAGAAGTACTTATTGTACATGCTTGCCAGCTTTATGCTTGCACAAGTGGTCAAATTCTTGATATACAACGTCCTATTTAGAGGTGAATCAACACCCAGTGGAGTATGGTTTTTGCTGGTTATATATCTACAAACTGGGTTACTCATCCTAACCTTTGTGTTTTTTGTACTTGCAGTATTTAACACACTCAAGCGTCTTTTGACCGAAGAGTTCTAATAGATTTGTAAATTTGTTGAGTATTCGTATTGTGTTCGTATGTTTTCGCGGTATAATAAGTAGATTATGATTACACTACTACTTATTATTCTCATTCTTGTTATGCTCTTTGGTTTCGT
>CAYNHH010000006.1:0-32568 GCA_964397085.1 uncultured Candidatus Saccharibacteria bacterium | reverse complement strand
ACAATCACTGTTTTGAATGAGTCTTGATTGGATGACTCGTTACCAAAATCAAATCGATAATCACTAGCTTGCAAGCCTGCACGATTAGTATCATTTGCAATAAAATCAGTAACGTCTTTTTGGGCACTCTGCACAAGAGCTGATGTATCATCGGCAGCAAAGCCAGCTTCAACTTGTACAATAGTCACGCCGTTTGATCGTGATATTGTAGGGCGAGCTCCGTCATAGCTGACCTCTTTAATCGCTACTGTTGTGCCATTAGCGCGAGTAATACTATGCTCTTGCAAGTATTGCACAAGCTTCTGAGCAGCTGCATCTGCCGCTTGACGGTTTTCTGCCACTATTTGCACCTTGAAGGGCAGATTGTCTTTTGGTGGTCCTGCATCGAGTTGGGCAAATGTAAATTTGGCGGTGTTGATGCTGGCGACTTCAGTTTGTAATTTTTCAATCAGCTGCTTGGCGGTAGGCTCGCGCGTACCAAATGGGGTGAGTTTGATTTGCACTTTTGCCGACCGTGTTGAGCCTGAGCCAGTATAGCTAATACGTTCTACTTCGCTGCCAATACTTTGAGTGATGGCAGAATTAACCTGCTTTGCAATGGCAATGTTTTGATCAAGTGTATTGCCGGCAGGGAAATCAATAGTAATGCTAATGACGTCACTGTCTTTGGTGGCAGGGAAAATATCAAATTTGAGCTTGCCAAAAAACATGGCGCCTAAGACAATGAAGCTAATACTAATAGTTAGGGCTATTGCGGTGACAAGAATTTTTCTCCAGACAGTTTTGGCCCATAGTAAAGTATTGCTGCCAGCCATTGATATGCCTAGCTCGGCCCACCTAAATGGATTATATTTACCGAGGGTTTCTCGAAAGTCTTTTTGGGGCTTGCGATCTATCTTGCTTGCCAAGAAAGGTATGAGAGTGATTGATGTAAGTAGTGACACGGCAAGAGCGATGATGATAGTGATAGGTAGTACACGAATGAAGCTTCCTAGTATGCCGCTCACAAACAATAGTGGCATGAAGGCTAGTATGGTGGTGAGCGTACCGGCAAGGCTAGCGACTGCTACGTGATTGGCAGCAGTCTTGATTGCTTCTGTAAAGCTTCGTGACTCATCTTTATACTTGTCTATTGCCTCAGCCATTATTACTGTGTCATCTACTATTAGACCAAGACAGAGTATGAGTCCAAAAAGTGTAATAGTGTTGAGTGAAATTCCAGAAATATATAATATCCCTAGTGTCATGGCTAGTGTCCCTACCATGCCAAGCGCCGCCACAATACCAGCTCGCCAGCTAATAAAGAGCATGCAGACCAACGCAACAATCAATAAGCCTTCTAGTAAGTTGTCTTGTAATAAATTTATTTGTTCTTTGATAGAAGTGGCTTGATCAGCTGCAATGCTGCCATGCAGACTTGTGAATTCGGCTTGTGAGTTTACTTCATCTAGGGCATTTTGAAGTTTGGTATCAAACTTAATTATGTCGGTTCCGCTGGGGTTTTTAATACCAATTATTACACTACTTTGTGCCGGCGAGAGCTGGCCATTTTCACGAACAGCCAAAAAGTCAAAAGCCTTTTGTTGCTTTACTGACTCTCCAGTAAACGGATTGACGCCAACTTGAAATATCGAGACTACACTAGCACTACTTGGGCTGATTCTTTCGTTTAGACTGGTGGTATAACTTTGGGCTTTAGTCTCTAGTTGCTCGGCAGTCAGATTTTCTGCTCGTACAGCTATGAGGGTGTCGTACTCATTCAAGAATTTACTGGCATTTACTGGGTTGAATTCAGCTTTAGCTTGACTTGGGAGATTGGCAGATTGGGCGACTTCTTTTTGCAGATTATCGGAGGCAGTTTTGGCATCTACACCGTCTTTGTATTGCACCACAATAGTAAAGGCATTATCGAGGGCTGTAGCAGTAGTTTTTTTCACATTTGAATCGCGCTTGGTGACTGCAAGAATTGGTTGAACTACCTCAGCATCTACTTTGACACGGTCATTTGCAAAGTAAGTACCAGTGACTGTACTTATTGGCACGGCTACATTTGGGAATCCTTCACGTTGCATAAATCTTACATAGCTAAGCAAGCCAAAGATTACAATGATTAGCCAGACTATGGCACTAGCTTTGGGGTGGCGTACTGAGCGCAGTGAGAGCTTAGCTAGCCAGCCGGCTTTTTCGTGAGCATTAGGATTGTTTAGCTTGGTAGATTTCTTAGCAGAGGTTTTTTTCATTACGCCATTATCTCATACTATTGACACTATAATAAGTATACTTACTCAATTTCTTTTTCGACAGTTTGTAATGCACGAAGTAGTTTTGCTCGCGCCTTTTTAGCAAATGGATTGCCTTGTTCAATTGTAAGAAACAAATCTTGGCTATGGTTATTATCAAGCGCAATCAAGTCTAGTAACATTTGGAATGATGGTATTTGGTACTCATGCTGTTTGAGACCAGTGATATTTAAGCCTCTGGCAACAAAAAAGGTGAGAGCATGCAAGTCTGCCATGAGCTCATCATGCTTATTCTCAGTCATAGTGCGTACTGTAAGGCCAAGTGTGTCTTTACAGAATGTATGTACTTTTTTTGCGGACTGATGCTTTGGGTTAGTAATAATAATTGTGTTTCCTGCCACACCATTACTAGCTGATTGAGGCCCAAATAATGGATGGGTGAATACTACGTTGGTGTGTTTGGGCAGGTATTTTGTAAATAGCTCTTGAGGTCTCATTTTGACTGAACATATGTCTATTAGAGTTGTATCAGGATCAATAATCGGTGCAATTGTCGTGAGTAGTGTAGGGTAAGCAGAGAGTGGAACAGCTAGGATGATAAATGAAGACCTCAGTACCTCAGCAAGTGGTGTAATAGTAACTGTGCTATTTGCTGAGGGTGAATTATCATAACAGCGTAGCTCGCAGTATGGCGAAAGTGCTTGCACAGCTAATTGTCCAAAACTGCCTAGCCCAATGATACCCACAGTAGGCTTGGACGTAGCAGGCTTTGCAATCTCGACATTGGCTTGCTGTTTGATAGCTTCGTGCTCTAGCACAACCTCATCTATGATAAGTCGTTGAATATCGTGACAGAGCTTGGGGCTAATGCCGGCTGCAGTTGCCAAGGCAGTCATTTTTTTGCGTTGCTGAGCTTCTCTTTGAGGGTCGATACTAGCGACCTTGTTTTGGTTTTTGAGTACACCTACTTTGTGCGTGACTGCAAAGCGCTTAGCTAGCAACTGTACTATGTCGTTATCTATTACATCAATTTGTGTACGAAGTTTTTCTAGTGATGGTTGAGTATTGTGAGGGATAGATTTCATATTATTTTCCTTTGTAATATTTACATTATTGTGACGAATAACAAAAACCGCCTTGGGTGGCGGCTCAAATATGTAGATTCAACTATTTTTTAGTCAATTTGAAACGAAGCCACCGCAAGGCAGAATATACAAATAACTCTTGTGTTGGTTGTTGTGTGCTTTGTGCATATGCATACAATACTGCAAAATATTGTCATTGTAAATTAGCAGGTGAATATTTGTATATAAAAAGGTCTTAGTACTATGCTAAGACCTGATCTACAATCTATTCACCCACTCGAGCTACTACTGCTTCTAGGTAGTTAAAAAGCGCAGTATTGGACAAATATTCACTATTGAGACGTCTGCCAGTACTCAAGTCTGCAATTGGGCAGATTTCAAGCAGTAGGTATGGCTGGGCGGTTCCAAAAGGAGCATCCATATCCCAGTGATATTCAACGAACAAATACTCTTTACCAAGTTTTTCGCGAATACCAACAAAGGCACTGAGTGTGTTATCAAATACTCCTACTGAGAAGCTACTGGCATGCAATCGGTATATTCCGCCATGTATGCAATCACCCAGGGCAATATATTCTTCACTCATATCACCCTCCTTTGGGTGTAAGCGTTAGCTCGAGTTGGATTTTAGGTGCAGATCTGTTTGGTTGATATTATAGGTTAAAATATGAAATTATCAAGCACGAGCAAAAAGATTAGAGTTTTATTCAGTACGTAACGCTTCAATAGGATCAAGCTTGGCGGCCTTGCGTGAGGGTAGCCAGCCAGCTAAGATTGATACAAGCATCAAAATAAATATCAAGCCCGCAACTTGCAGTGGACTAAATATGAGCAATTTGTCACCTTTTTCTAGTTGCAATTGCGTAGCTATCCAGGGGTTGAGCAGGGTTCCTAAGCCAATTGCTACGGTTGCACCAATCACGCCACCCAGTAGTCCTATCCATGCAGCTTCAAAACGAAATAGTCTGCCAATATCACGTTTGCGCATTCCTAGTGCTTTCATAAGACCAATCTCACGAGTACGTTGTATGACACTAATATACATAGTGTTCACAATTCCAAATATCGAGGCTATGATTGCAATAAGCCCAAAGGCAATGACAATTCCTTGCAATACGGCAATGATTTGATTTAAGAATTCTTGGGTATCTTTGACGCTCTGAGCAGTAAAGCCTAGAGCCTTGATCTTGTCTTGGGCTTCAGTGAGCACACCTGCATTTTCACCGTCTTTGATGCGTACGTTTACAAATACATATTTTCGATAGTTGGGTGTGCCAAGAGTTGCAATATCATTGAGCATATGGGCATCAGTTTGGTTGGTAAACATATACAGCTCGGTACCAGGCTGAGAAGTGGTGGGTTTTTGTAAGACCGCTGCAATGGTAAATTCCTCTGTGAATGATTCAATAGCCGGTGCTGTTGGTGCAGTGGGTTGGCCAGGTACGGCAGTAGGAGATTGCACGGTTACGGGCTTTGCGACTGCAAGTGTTACTTTCTTACCAATAGCATCTTGGGCGCTAGTAAAGCCTAGGCTGGTCAAATAGCCTTCTGGGAGCAAGAGTTGCTTTGAGCCGAGTGGTGTAGCGATAGATCCGGCGAGAAGCTTGGGCTTTTGGAATGGATTGAAACCCTGCAGAGTTCCCACATATTTCTTTTGGCCGGGGCGAGTGATGTACTGAAGATTGACAGTAATATCTTCGCGTACTTGTTCTACACCTGGCACAGCTTTGATCTTTGCAATATCTTCGTCAGTTATTCTTTTTACCTGAGTAGATGCGCCGGCACTTGATGCTGATATCCCAAAGCTTGAGTCATACTCTTGTGGCTTGGTGGTGTCTGAGCGACCGAGCACAGCAGCATCGGCTGCAACAATAAGTTCGGCCGGGTCAAAGTTGTCAGAAATAATCTTACCTACGTAGCTTTGAGCACCATTACTGGCGGCAAGGGTAAGAGTAAGGGCGAATGCACCCACTGCAATAGCAAGCGCGGTGAGCACGGTACGAGCTTTGGCGCTTCTAATGCTACGCCATGCTCGACGAAGAAGATCGGTTAAGTACATTACAATGACACCTTTCTTTTTTGCTTCACTCGCTTTGTGGGTGAATTTTTGCTTTTGATATCAATAATCTCACCATCTTTCATGTGTATTTGCATATCACATTTATCGGCCAGCTCTTGATCGTGGGTTACAATTATAATGGTTATGCCGCGCTCGGCATTTAGCTTGAAGAGTAGATCAATTACAACATCGCCCGTAGTACTATCAAGATTACCAGTGGGCTCATCTGCAAAGATGAGTTTGGGCTTGTTGACGATAGCACGAGCAATTGCCAGGCGTTGTTTTTGCCCGCCAGACAAATTATTGGCCAGGCTATCTACCTTATCTTCTAGGCCAACGGCCTTCAATGCCTCAAGCACATGCTTACGTCTGTCGCGCCGTCCAACGCGAGCGATTTCGAGTGGGAGCATGACATTTTGGTAACACGTTTGATTGGCCTCCACAAAGAAGGCTTGAAAAATAAAGCTCATCTCGGTGGCTCTGAAGGCATCAATTTGCTTCGGCTTGAGACCTACGAGACTCTTGTTGTTTATAACTACCTCGCCAGAGCTTGCATGGTCTAGTCCACTCATGATGTGCATCAGGGTGGATTTGCCTGACCCACTCTTACCAATAATAGCCACACTATTACCATCAGGAATAGCCGTGTTAATTTTGTAGAGCGCAGTAAATAGGCTATCGCCCTTGCCGTACGTCTTTGTTACGTCTTTTACTTCAATCATATATAAAGTATAGCATAGCCTGCTAGATGTTGGGCGTTGTACTTATGCTACAATATAAGTAATTATCAACCAATAAGCAAGGAACCCACCAATGGATCCGCAAAGTCCTATACCGCCTGCTAACAATCCGCAAAACAACGTACCTGGTCAAGTCCCTGAGCCACAACCGGTAGTACCGCCTACAAATACACCACCCGCACCGTCGGTCAATTACACGCCGCCGGGTACTATCGAGCCACTTGAGCCTGGCTCACTCTCGCCACAATCAGAAACTCCTACACTGGCTCCTCGGCCAGCATCACAGTTACCACCGGTAGACACACCAAGCACACCGGTTACACCCCCTTCTGATCCACAAGGCCCTCAAGTGGCAGTACCTCCTGCAGTGCAGAAGCCCAAGTCAAAGACTGGTCTGATAATAGGTATTGTGGTGGCAGTGGTAGTAGTACCAATTATCCTTATCATTATTCTTACTGTAGTTTTGGCAGTGCAAGGTGCACAAAAGGCCAAGCGTGATACTGAGGCCAAAAACGCTGCTCTCAATTCTGCATCCCAAGATAGTAGCAGCTCAACTGCCACTGCTACAGGCTCAGTTGCTGATGCCAGGCTGACAGAAGACATTTTGAAGTATGTCTATATATCTGAGTCATCCAAGGGGAATGCTTCTAGCGATATTACGGTCAATTCGGTCAAGCTGATCTCACAAACCTCCAAGCAAGTAGTAGAAGAGTGGAGTATGACAGTAGGTACTACTAAGGTGGTCTATACCGTTACTATTTCTCCTACAGCAGATGGTGGCTCTGACTTCGCAGTGCTCAAGAAGAGCTAATACGTCTTAGGTAGCTTCGACTATTGTTTGACTTGTCAGTCTGGTATGATTAAAGCATGAAGAACTTTGCTCGCAAATCTGCAGATCAATTGTTTGCAACACGTAGAATAGAAAACCTCACCGACGGAGTGTTTGCAATTGCTATGACACTGTTGGTGCTCGATCTCAAAATTCCCTATGGTACGGCTATAGCAAGCCCCTCAGACCTACTTACATATTTTTCGCAAAATGCCGCACTGTTTCGTAATTTCTTGATCAGTTTTGCCTTACTGGCAACCATGTGGGCTATTCATATGCGTCAGTTTGAGCAGATAAATAGAGTAGATCGTCATGCCACTATGGTTAATAGTGTACGGTTACTGCTAGTGGTACTTATACCTTTTACGGCATCGGTGGCAGGTAATTACCCAGAGATATTATTAGCCAGAGAGCTGATGGCCCTCAATTTCTTTTTGCTTGCGCTGGCTACCACGTGGCAATGGTACTATGTGTGCAAACACCCTGAGTTTTCTGATGATCTCACCGATAGCGCCCGTATGTATGGTATGCGCCGTAATATAGCATTCACCACCGTAGCTGGGCTAGTATGCGTAGCAGTTTTATTAGTGCATGAATATGCCTACTTCTTGTATTTCTTAATACCAGTACTGATGTATTTCTCTACCCGCAATCTCAAGGTAGTACGCAAGGTTGAGCCAGCTAAGTAGCTTATGGGTAAGACTCGTGCAATAAGCCAAATCATTACTGGTGTAAATGCCACCGATGGTGCTGGGGTAAAACTTGTACGGTTATTTGGCGGAGAAGTGCAAGCCAAAGCTTTTGATCCATTTTTGATGATGGATGGCTTTGGTAGTATTGACCCTAGCGACTATTCTAAAGGGTTTCCGTGGCATCCGCATCGTGGTATTGAGACTATTACTTATCTTATTGCCGGCAGTATTGAACACAAAGACAGCCTGGGTAGTATTGGCGTGATCAATAGTGGTGATGCCCAGTGGATGACTGCAGGGAGCGGCATAATTCACCAAGAAATGCCCCAAGCCACCCAACGCATGTTGGGTATTCAGTTGTGGCTCAATTTGCCAAAAAGACACAAGATGACTACTCCACGGTATGGCGATATACTGGCGCATGATATTCCGGTGGTGCAAGAGGGAAGTACTACTGTTAAGGTGGTAGCAGGCGAGTACAGAAAAATTACTGGCGCATTTACTGGTGCATATGTAGAACCACAATTTTTGGATGTTGAGCTGGGCAAAGATTCTCAGTGGAAGTTAGAGACGCAAGCTCAACACACCTTATTTGTATATATAGTGCAGGGCTCAGCGAGTTTTGCAGGTAGTAGTAATGAAGTATCCCATAAACACGTAGTTCTATTTGGCACAGGTGATAATCTGCAAGTTACTGCTGGTACAAATGGCGCACGTATATTAGTATTCAGTGCCAAACCAATCAACGAGCCTATTGCCTGGGGCGGGCCAGTGGTAATGAATACCGAGGCGGAGCTCAATGAGGCCTTTGCAGAGATGCAGGCAGGTACTTTTATCAAAACAGATCAAGAATAGCCTATAATTTGAACTTATAAATAGTCAATAATATATTGACTTTCTATAGTATTTATGCTAATATACTAGTTCGTTCTCTGGTGAATCGCACCAGACTGTACCTTGGAGGAACATTGACCAAGCATATGTTGTTTGTCCATCTCATCGATCTGCCCACTCCTACGCTACGCGATCACATCGGGGCTATGGATGGCGTCGATGCGGTGTATGACTTCGGCTACCACGAGCAGTCAACAGCTGTGGGCGTCATGCCCGATCTGTTGGTGCTGGTGAGCTACAACGAAGCGGGAGTGCAAGAGGGCATCGAGGCCCTGTGCAACGACGTGCAGATCTACTGCCGCGTCATCCAACGAGAGGTGTCGCGAACCCAGCTCCTCGTCAGCGAGGTGCCGTGGTGGAACGATCCCAGCCTGCCGCAGCCTCTCGATGAGGTTCCGGTTCTGATCACCACCGCCGACATCCCCGGCACCGTGCCGGCTCGTCCGGCGATGAAGGTCGCCTCGGCGCCCATCATCACCCGTGTGCCCGGCATGCCACCCAGCAACAGCGCGGTGGTGCATCGCGACTTCAGCTCGCAGGCTGGCCTCGCCAGCTTCGGCATCGGTGGCCTCGGCCACTTGGGCGAGCTCGTCGAGACCTGATCATCCCAGCAGTACCAGTGGCAAAATCTGCCACCAGCCCCGCCTTCACCGGCGGGGTTTTACTTTATAAGCTATTCTTATAAAACGCCACTATGCGATCATAGGCCAGCGCAGAGTTTGCACTAAACTGATGATCGTTACCAGGGTATACATAGTATTCCACTGGCTTTGCTGCTGCTACCAGAGCATCGTTTAGATGAGCTGAAAAAGCCGCAGGCACCACACTGTCAGCCACTGAGGTATGTACCTGGCTTTTACCAGTAATGCCCGACACAAAGTTTATAGCACTGACACTGTCCCAAAATGCTGGATTAGTGTGTGGCGTACCATATTGAGCAAGTAACTGCTCACGAGTAGCCTGCACCGTAGCTGGTAAATCTCCAGGCATTGGGCTATGAGGCCAGTTGTACAAAATATCGTATATACTGCCCACCACACCACTCAAATACACGGTAGCCTTTACATCTGGGCTTACTACCGCCACTCGCAAGCTAGTATGTCCACCTAGGCTGTGGCCCAGTGTGCCAATGCGCCCCGCACTTACAAGTGGGTAACTCTTGAGGCTAGCAATTAGGTTGAGATCGTCATAGTTATACACGGGGCTGAAGTGACCACCCTCAGGCACACCTTGGCTTTGGCCGTGCCCTCGATAATCTGGTTTTACTACCACAAAGCCTGATTGGGCTAGAGTAGATATTAGCCCAGTATAGCTACCGTCATTGGTGCGGTAGACGGTAGGATTGATATAGCCATGATTGAGTATTACCACTGGCCAACCTCCTGCTGGAGCATTACCTGTAGGTGTGGCTTGCAGAGCATATATCTTAAGCCCATCTGACATGTAACTAATTATTTCTGTTTTATAGCCACCTTGGTTGCCAAGATTTTGCTCTGCCGTAATAACACTACCAGGATAACTACGAGCTTTGATGGCTTCAATCTGCAGAGGATTAAGTGGTGGCGCAGGTGTTTCAGTTGTCTGTTGGACAGGAAGAATATATGCTGGCCGTGGCTTACTGGCTCTCATTTTGTACGCTGTCAGTCCAATTGGTACTAAGAATAGCAATACTATTGCAGCCAGTGCAACCTTTTGCCACAGTTTGAGTTGATGTAGGCTCTTCATACTGTTTATTATACTCCTTACGGACATCCTACTTTTACGTAGAGGTAATTTCAAACGATTAGACACTATAATGACTGTAATAAAAAAGACTTAAGGTAGTCCTTAAGTCTTGTTGATTCAGTGCAGTACTTGCAACGGCATTATCAGGTGTTGTATACGTAATCTTGCAAGATATCGCTATACACACTCGGGTTGCACCCGGCGTTCCAGTACGCGGTAGATGCCTGCACGGCGTCAGCACCCACACTCAGATATGCCTTGATATGCTCACCCGTAGTAATACCGCCCACACCAATCACACCAATACCTTCGCGCAATTGCTCGCGCAACTGCTTTACCTGCCCCAAGCCCACGGGCAACATGGCAGCGCCACTGAGACCCGCCAGGCCCACACCAATCACGCTCTTGTAATTGGCCCCCAGCACCAAGGTATTGGGGAATGTATTGCAGGTCACCACATAGGCCACCGTCAGATCATTGAGCGCTGCGGTAACCTCAGCCAGCTTGCCAGGGTCTGAATACGGCGAGAGCTTGACACCAGTATTACTCAGATCATCACTATCAATCATATTCACAATTTGTACAATTGCTTCTGGATCAAACGACGGAATGGGCTTTTGCTGGCCGCTGGCCCACACATTGGGGCAGCCCAAGTTGAGCTCAACAAGGTTAGCTCCACCATCAAAGGCAATGTCTGTTAGCTCGCCGTACTCCGCGGGCCTGAAGCCAGCCACACTCACCACCAATGGCTTGCCTGTATCACCAGCAATATGTGCCATCTCTGGCAAATGCTCTTTGTAATACTGCTTGCCACGATTGGGCATACCCAGTGAATTCACCGAGTAGCCACTGGCTTGGTGATATACATCACCAGCATTACCCTCGCGGGGCTCAAGGGTGATAGAGCCCAGGGTAATGGCAGACACGGCAGAACGGGCAAACTCTCGTACATCTTCTAGCGACTTGCACGTACCGGCAGCATTCATCAATGGGTGATCGAGGGTATAGGTACCCAGTACGGCCTCAGTAGTCATTGTTGCACCTCTTGGTAGTAGGTTCTCTGGTTCGCTGGAGTGGTGAAATCAATCAAAAACAGCCAGCGAATTTGCTTGGTGATTGTATAATATATATCGAGAAGTTACAAGCTTAAGTTTAGGCTATATGGCATCATGTTCGTATTTTGTAGTTCTGGTATCCTACTAGTTTTCACACATCAATAAGCGTATAATGTAGCTATTAGAGGAGAGGTGAATGTTAGAAGAACAGAAGAAAAATTTACAGACTCAACTTTGGAACATCGCGAATGAATTGCGTGGCAATATGGATGCCAGTCAATTTCGTGATTATATTTTGGGTTTTATTTTTTACAAGTACCTTTCAGAGAAGTTTGAGTTGTATGCCGATAAGATTCTTGAAGCAGATGGTATTAAATTTGGTTCACTAACAAGTAGTAGTGCAAAAAATGAGAGTAGTTGAGCTATCCATTACTAATTTTAGGAGTTTTAATGGAACTACAAAAATCCCGTTTGCGACTGCGTGTACCGCGATAGTTGGTCCGAATAATTCAGGTAAATCAAGTATTCTAACCGCTCTAGACTGGACTATAGGCAGTCGCTACCCTTATCAAATAAGGACAGACGCTACTGATTACTTTGAGACTTCGAAACCGATTGAAATCATCGCTACACTTGGCGAGATAAATTCTGATGACAAAAGCAAGCTTATGTCTTTATGCCAAACCCAAAAGCAAAGGGGTGCTTTATTAAAGAACGACAACCCAGAAATAACGATTAAATTAACAATCCCCGTCAACGCAGAATACACCGATAGTGAGGACATTGATGAAGAAAATTTACGAGGCAAGCCAGACCTTGAGATTAAATTATGGAATTTTTCGGTTTTCAAGAAACAAGCAGATTTACGGGCAAAACTCCTTTCATATTTATTAGTATCTCCCCAAAGAAGGATAGATGACGAGCTTTCAGCATCACAGTGGACTCAGTACGGTCAGTTAATGAAATCTGTACTTACGCAATCATCTCAATTCAATAATCTTAAAAAGCTCCTAAGTGATGTTAACGCTGGGATTCAGGAGGCTTTTGCAGAGCAAAAAGAACAACTGCTTGATGGTGCTAGGGTCGTATCTTATGTAGAAGATATAAATTTTAGACTTACAAAGGACAATAACCCTGTAGAACTACTTAGAAACCTTGAGATTTTTATTCAAGAAAATGGAAATTCAATAAATCTTGAGAAACTTGGTACTGGTACTCAAAGTGCGGTCATTATTGGAATGATGGAGTTAGTTCTAAATAATAAAAATGGCAATTCTAGGCTGTTTGCTATTGAAGAGCCTGATGTTTTTATACACCCACACGGGATTAGGCATCTAGGAATGTTGCTCGGAAAAGTAAGCTCAAACAGCAACACGCAAGTTATATTCTCTACACACTCACCATCATTGGTGGCAACACTGGAACCAGCAAGTATAATTCGAGTTGAAAAAACCGAAAAAGAATCAAAGATATATTGTTCCAAAGGTTCGTTGGATAATAAGGAATATCGACGATTTCTTAATCAAGACAATGCTGAAATGTTCTTTGCACGAAGAGTCGTTCTCGTAGAAGGTGCAACGGAGAGATTCCTGCTCCCGCCAGTATCTTCAATACTAGAATCTAATAGCGAGTCACTAGACCTAAATAAGCGTCATATATCCATAATAAATATCGACGGAAAAACAAGTCTAATCAAGTACATTAAGTTAGTAAAAGACTTTGACATAGAGGTCGTAGCAATTCTTGATAATGATTTTCTTGGTGACAGTACGTGTAAGAAGCTGGTCGAATATCTTATACTAAATGGTAAACAAATTGATGATTCTGACAACGAAAAGCTTCGGTCATCACTTCTAAAACAAGGCATATTCGTATTATCTAAAGGAGAGATAGAAGACTATATACCAACCGATGTTGTAGTCACTATTACAGGAAAAGATGATAACTCTGTCAGCAATGCTATCTCACTGCAATCCAAAACAAGCGATGCATTTAAGAAGCTGTTCAATACATCAAAGCCACAATATGCACAGCTAATCGCAGAACACATAGTGAAGACTGGTATTGTACCGCAAGACTTGGAAAGAATGATTAAGGGTATAACGAGTAGTTCTAATCCAGTACCATAGTCTTTGTGATAGACTTTTAGGGGTGCAACTTGGAAAGTCTGATGCCACCTTATCAGTTCAGACTTGAGTGCGTTCCAATTGATAACACTCAGGTGTAGCGGGTGAGTATTTTGTTGCTGCAGAACTGTCTGCGCGAGGCAATATAGCTTCTATTACTTTAAGAAATACAAAGGGAGTAGATATACTTTGCTCAAACGACGATGCTTCAATATCTGTTGCTATACAGGTAAAGACCAATCGATGCTCTAGTCGTGAAAAGTATATCTGATATTTACTCCGGTTTTACTGTTTATAGATTAGCCAGGTAAAACGTTTGTGGTTGTAAAACCTTCAAGTAGACAATAAAATACTATCTATTGGCGCAACCGCGCTTATGTACCTTCTGCAAAGTGAGGCGGGTATGCCCAAGGTCGCTACACAAAGTCTTGTTCGTGAAAGAGTATTACCTGCCATATACATTGTAGCCACAACAGTTGTACTCATACTTTTGCCATGGCAAATTAGCGTAGTGGGGCTGGTGGCTGTTGCTCTGGTGGCTGGTCTTGAGCTGAGGCAGATGGTGGCCAAGATACAGTCTCGTGAGCTCATTGCTCGCGGGCCCGTGGTACTAGAGTGGGTACTGCTGTTGCAGTGGCCCTTTGCACTCACTTATGTGCATGCTCAGTCTGGCGCTAGCATGATGGCACTGGTGGTGTTTACCATCTTTGTAAGTGACGTATGTGCGTTCTTTGGTGGCAAGAAGTATGGTCGCCATAAGCTAGCAGTAAAGATCTCTGAGGGTAAAACCTGGGAGGGGGTTGGCTTTGGTCTGCTGGGTGGGCTAGTGGTGGCATTTTTGGCTCGTTGGCTACTTCAAGTAGATATTACTCCAGAACGATTGATGGTGGTGACAATACTCATGGTGAGTATTGGAATTGTTGGTGATCTTAACGAGAGCTGGATAAAGCGCCTCGCTGGCTACAAAGACTCGGGTACATTCTTGCGTGGTCACGGTGGCATGCTAGACAGGGTAGACTCACTACGGAGTGCTAGTCTATTTGTAGCCGTGCTGGTATATTTTATTGTTGTGTAATGTAAGTTGCCCAACTAGTAATGGTTGGGCTTTTTTGTACTATATAATTAGAAATGACTCAAAGTAAATAAAAACCCCACCGAAGTGGGGTGAGGTATTATGAGACAGACTCGCTATTGCCACGCAAGGCATGGCCAATCGCCACCATAGTGAATACAAAGCAGTCATACAGCACATGTGTCACGATGGCCGAGACGATGCCGTAATGAAACACCATGTAGAAGAAGAGCATGCCCATAAACCAAGAGTTGATCTTGTTGAGCAATCCAAGGTTGTGACCTGAGCGAAAGTCGCCATTGGCCACGATGATGGCGGCAGCGATAGTCCACTCGCTACCCAACAGCTGAGGCTCGAGGTAACCCAGTGTGGCCCAATTGGCAATTGGCACCAAGATGGTCATCATTATCCACTTGTACAGGCCAAAGGTGATCCAGTTGAAAAACACTGATGTCACCATAGCGCTCGAAAAGGCTAGCCAGCGGTAGGTCAACTCTTCAAACACACCGGCATTGAAGCTAATGAACACGCCTTTTTTGAAGATTTCACCACTGGTGCCATCGAATTCAAGGCTATTGCTAGGCTTCATATCTAGAGCTTGCATACTCTTCTTGATGATAAAGCTCAATACAGCAAGTGCAAAGGGCCACAGCAGAATGAATCGTACGCTATACAGAGCTTCGCCAAGTGGTACGGGCGTTGCGAAGATGGTTGCAAAGTCTACTAGTATCAGATGGCTCCAAAACAGCCACACAAATGCAAAGACGGCGAAGTAGATGGCAATGTTCTTGACATAAAAGCCAATTACTTTTTCATAGGTGAGATCACTCAGTCTGAGTGTTGTTACCTCACGGTCTCCTTGAGTCTTCAAGACCAGCTCCTTGGGGTGTTTGCACTGAGTTAAGAAGGTGCGGGATACTTATATTACTATATTTTGTTGTATAAGTCAATACACTTCTTGATGTATATACTTCGTATGACTGTAAGTACTGCAGAGAGTGTATAATAGATATATAAACAAGGAATAATCAATGGAAAACGACGGTCATAAATCTCCAGCGCCCCACAATGCGGCTTTGAGTATTACAAAAGTAATAGTGTATCTTGTGTATTTGGTAGCAGTATTCATTGAGACAATTCTATTGTTACGAGTATTTTTTCTGTTATTTTCAGCCAACCCAAGTACGCCGTTTGTAAACTTTGTCTACACTACCTCCACGCAGTTTATGGCGCCATTTCAGGGTATATTTCCATCGCACGCTGTTACTACCGGTATGAATACTACTGGGTACCTTGATACCTCGGCACTGTTTGCTGCTATGGCGTATTTGATACTCGTCACGGTTATACAATCGGTCTTGGCCTATCTCGATAGACGCTAACTTGTTATACTTACTGATATGACAACAACAAATTCACGTTCATCTTGGCTGGTAGCTACAATAATAGGTGCAATAGTACTTATGGCAAGTATTGTGCTGGTAGTGATGTTTCGAGATCATATGGTCAATGTCGCCACTCAGAAAAATTCTACAACAAACACACAGTCTACAGATGCAAATGCAGAAGTTTACGCGGCCAATAACGCAATTCAAGCCCAAGCTATCAAAGAGAAAGACCCCGCTTTATGCGCACAGATAACCGGACCTACTTCGGTGAGTTTTCCACTGCCAACGCCAGATAATGGCGTCCAGACCAGTACACGTACTTTTGATATGGCTGAGTCCATTACTCGTTGCCAGACTCAAGCAAAGGCTGGCTCAGCTTTTGTTTATTAGCTAGCTGCAACATGTTGACTTGTGTTGTTCGGGCGGTGTTTGGTATGATACAAATATATATTTCTAGAGAGGGTGAGTAAAACAAAATGATACAAAACGAGGCTTTGGCCATAATAGAATCTGGCCAGTCGGTGTTGCTAACTGGTGCGGCGGGGAGTGGTAAGACACATCTCTTAAGAGAAGTGATAGCGCGTGCAAGGCAAGACGGAAAAGTGGTGGCGGTGACTGCTACTACGGGCTTAGCGGCAACTCATTTGAGTGGCTCAACCATACACGCTTGGGCGGGTATTGGTGTGGCTAATACAGTATGGCCTGGTATGCTTGCTAAAATGCCAGCATCACGCAAAGATACTATTCGCAAGACAGATATGCTCATTATTGATGAAATAAGTATGTTGCACGATTACCGCCTAGATATGGTTGATGCAGTGTTGCGCTCAGTGCGTGAATCTTCAGAGCCATTTGGGGGTCTTCAGGTAGTATTGTGTGGTGACTTTTTTCAGTTGCCGCCAGTAACGCGAGCCGGTGAACGCGAGGCGCAGTTTGTGACCAACTCAAATGTCTGGCAAGTAGCCAATATGGCGGTGTGCTATCTCACACAGCAATTTCGTCAGACTAGTGATAGCGAGTATAGTGCACTGCTCAACGCCGTACGCGCTGGCGTGGTAAGCGATGAGCATACTCAGCTATTGCGGGCTCAAGCACCTAGTGCGCTCGACCCAAGTACAAAAGGTACGCGACTGCTCACAACCAACTCTGATGTAGATGGTATAAATGCTCAGCACTTGGCTAAGTTAGAAGCAGACACGCAAAGCTATGATATGACTCACACTGGCAAGGCCAATTATGTCGAGCAACTCAAGCGCTCATGTCTGGCGCCTGAGGTACTTGAGCTCAAGCTGGGTGCCAAGGTGATGTGTATCAAAAACAGCCAAGACAAAAAGTATGTGAATGGCTCGCTGGGTGAAGTGGTAGGCTTTGAGAAGGAAAGTAATTATCCACTAGTAAAACTACTCAATGGTAACAAGGTGCTCATTACCCCAGATACTTGGGAGCTGGTAGATGGTGATACCAAGCGAGCTAGTCTTACTCAGTTGCCTTTGCGACTGGCGTGGGCAATTACGGTACATAAAAGCCAGGGTATGACTCTCGATAGAGCGCGCATAGATTTACGACGAGCATTTGTAGCTGGCATGGGTTATGTGGCTCTAAGTAGGGTACGAGATTTGCCGTCACTTACGCTTGATGGCTTCAATGACTTGGCTCTGCAAGTAAGCCCTGAGGCACAGATTATTGATGTTGAGCTACAAGGCAAAAGTAAACAAGCTTTGCATGATTATGTGACAGTTATAACTGACTGGCAAGAAGCTGAAAAACGTCGACCTATTCCTAAGCCTACAAAAAGTAGTATTGGCAAGAAGACGACAGTGGCTGGTGGTTGGGCTGAAAAAATTGAGAAAATGCGGGGGGAGTTTCCTAATGCCTATCGTCCCTGGACTCTCAAGCAGGATGAAGACTTACAGAAGCTGCATGAGGAGGGCGCTAAGGTTACTAAGATCAGCAAGGCACTTGGTCGGCACCCGGGCTCAATCAAAGCTCGGCTAGAAAAGCATTACGGTGAAGACGTAGACGTAACTTAGTACATTCTCGTTGCCAATATTTACAGTAAAACATATCGGCTAGTAATGAGGTGTATAATAGTAGTATGAATACCTCACAAAAACCAATCTATATTGATGTACGAGAACCAAGTGAATTTGCGGGTGGGCACATAGCGGGCGCAATCAATATTCCGGTAGGTAGTATTGAGGATGGTGCTACAGCGCTTGCAAGCATTGATAAGAATGCTGAAGTTGTAGTGTACTGCCGCAGCGGAGGGCGTGCCGAAAAT
The DNA here is from genome assembly GCA_964397085.1 of uncultured Candidatus Saccharibacteria bacterium. Lineage (GTDB taxonomy): Bacteria > Patescibacteriota > Saccharimonadia > CAILAD01 > BJGX01 > CAILAD01. Next base: position 14,382 of record CAYNHH010000006.1, on the reverse strand, counting down.
GCTAAGACACAACTTGAAGCCTTGGGCTATACAAATGTTACAAATGGTATCAATCAATCTAGTTTAGAAGTAGGTGAATAGCGTGAGTAGCATTGTTTTGAACGACACTATCAAATCGTGGTTGTTTGTTGGTGCTCAAGCAATGCTACTTGTGCTCACTATATTTTTGCCCAATTCGGGGTCTGACCAATATAGAATATTGAAATCAATTGGCGGTGTGCTTGAGATAATTGGATTGGCTATTTTGGCAGTGTCAATTTATGATTTGCGTCAATCACTAACAGTTTTGCCGCTACCGGTGCGAAGTGGAGAGTTACAGGTGAGTGGAATGTATAAGTATATGCGTCACCCTATGTATACTGCGGTACTGATATTGTCTCTAGGTATAGCTATAGGCAGTAATAACTACATCAAGTATATTTTGTTTATAGCGCTAGTGGTGTTATTTTCCTTCAAGGCACGGTATGAAGAGCAGTTACTGAGCGCTCAGTACCCGGGCTACAAAAAATATATGCTCAAGACCCCACGTTTCTTGCCGCGAGTAGTACGTAAGAATCGGAATGTGCACTAGTGACTGCTTCTGGTTATTTTTAGAAAATAACTGTACCATAGAAGTATTATGAATAGCCCCGAATCACCTATCTTTATTAGTCCAAACGAGATGGCCAAGCTGCAGCCAGCACGAACTCCCAAGCCACTTAGTGAAGCTGAGCTAAAAGCCAGACAAGTAGAGTCTGCTTGGCAAGCAAATGAGCCAAATGCTCAACAAACGCATGCAGAACAAGTTGCAGCCTGGCAACAGCATGAAAAAGAAGCTGCTGAATCTCGGTTAGTTGAAGCACATTTTTTGCAACATGCTGCTGAGGCTGAAGCCCGTGCGGCACTTAATGAAAATCGCCTTGATGCGCTCACGCAACTTCCTAATAAAGAATATTTTGAAAGTTGGGTAGAGGGCAAGATAGAAGAGAATCCTGAAGAACTTTGGGTAGGTTTTATTGATCTTGATCATTTTAAAGCAATCAATACAATGGTTGGTCATGATAGGGCAGATGAGATACTCCAAAATATTGCAAATATGTTGCAGTCGCAAGTTAGACAAGATCAAGATGTAATTACCGGTAGGCGTAGTGGAGATGAATTTTTGCTCGGTATTGAAGGTGCCAATCAGAAGCGTGTTGAAGAAATTGCAAACAGCATTATGCATATAGCTCGTAGTATCGGAATTGCGAGTGACGGTAGACTTGTTCCTATTATTGGACAACGGTCATCAGAAGATGTATTTCCAATCCTACTCAGTATTGGTTTTGCTCACTGGAAAAAAGGAGATACATCACAAGACATATTAAAACGTGCCAATCAAGCTATGTATGAAGCCAAAAATTCTGGACGAGACCAGTATTATATTGACGAAGCAGAATAGTATATTATGGTAAAACTACATGAAATACTTCCAGAGATGTTGACTAAAACAGAGCTGTTGGTGCTTGATCCAAAGGATATCACTCCAAAAGATTCGCACAAAGATTATTTTACCTATTCAGATGCTCTTATAGCTGAAGGACGTGACTACAAATCTCCTCAAGAGCGAGAGTTGTTTAACAACACTGTTTTACAACAGACTGGGTCGCGGTATCTCTATGGCCGGTACTTAGAAGATAGAAGTTTTTTTCTCGATGGCTCATTTATGGCTAAAGAAGGTCGAGTACTGCACTTGGGTATAGATCTATTCTGTATAGAGCAAGAGCCGGTTTTTGCTCCGTGTGACGGTCAAATTGTAGTCAGCGGTAATGAAGCTGTAGAGCACGGTTACGGCAATTATCTTGTACTTAAGCCGGATGATGCAACACTGCCATACATTTTCTTTGGACATTTGCGAGCTGATAAGTATGGTATCAAGCATGTTGAGCAAGGTGAACGCATCGCAAATCTTGGTCACTATAACAATCTCGAGAATGGTGGCTGGAGCATTCACTTGCACCTTGAGCTTCTCAAAGAATTGCCTAAGCCTGATGAAGCACCTATAGGCTATAGCACCAAGAGAGACTTAGCTTCTAACAAGATTTTGTTTCCAGACCCAATGTCTCTCTATCCAGACTGGAAGATCAAAAGATAGTACTGCGTTAATTATTAATCTACTTATGCTATAATATGCTCATTAGATAGCGGATGAATTGCGCAGAATGTTGCAAATAACTTACAGTAAAAATAAGAATGAATATTCCCCGGCTACATTACGGTTGCTTTGCATTCTGCTAATTGCTGGCATTGTCATATTCTTTGGGGCAGCATCACATCAAACAGCTTTTGCAGGATCACCAACGGAAGTACCACCCTATTCTGCACAGTGGGGAAGCTACGGCAGTGTGACACTTGGATTCTTGGTGGGTACTGCCGTAGATAGCTCAGGTAATTTATATATTACCGATACCGCAAATAATAGAATTCAAAAATTTGATAATAATGGCAACTTCATTCTTACCTGGGGTAGTGCTGGGTCTGGCGACGGTCAGCTCAATAATCCAAATAATCTTAGTATAGACGCATCAGGTAATGTATTTGTGGCCGATGCAAATAATAATCGTATTCAGAAATTCGATAGTAATGGTAGTTATATTACCAAGTGGGGCAGTCTTGGCTCTGCTGATGGTCAATTTAGTGGCCCTCGAGGGGTATCAGTAGATAAAAGCACTGGTAATGTGTATGTGGCTGACCGGTCCAATAACCGAATGCAAAAATTTGATAATGACGGTAATTATATTACCAAATGGGGTAGCTTAGGATCGGCCAATGGTCAGTTTAGTGGCCAGTCTAGTGTGGCAGCAGACGGCCTAGGTAATGTATATGTTGCTGATACCGGTAATGCACGTGTTCAGAAATTTGATACTAATGGTAATTTCATTACTAAATGGGGTAGTGCTGGATCTGGGAATGGACAATTTTCTGCAGATCGAGGTATTACTACTGACACTGCAGGAAATGTCTTTGTGGCAGATACCAGTAATGATCGTATTCAGAAATTCGATAGTGCTGGTAACTATCTTACTAAGTGGGGTACTGGTGGTACGGGTAATGGGCAACTCACTCGACCTTATAGTATGGCAATCGATGCGGCTGGTAATGTCTTTGTGGCCGATTCAAACAACGCACGAATTGAAAAGTTTGATAGTAGTTATTCATTTGTATCAAAATGGAGTACTGGTGGTACTCAGCCCCAGCAATTAAATTCACCTCAAGGACTGACAACTGATACTTTAGGAAACACATATATAGCTGATGGAAGTAATAATCGAGTTCGGAAATTTAGTAGTAGTGGCAGTTTGATTGGTGGTTGGGGCAGTGCCGGTAGTGGAGATGGGCAGTTTGGTTTTCCAACAGGAATTCTATCTGACTCTTCGGGTGATGTCTATGTAGTAGAATGTGGTAATAATCGTATCCAGAAATTTGATTCAACGGGTAGCTATATATTGAAATGGGGTTCGTCTGGAAGTGCTGATGGGCAGTTTGGTTGTCCAATGGGAATTGCAACTGATCTAACAGGTAATATCTATGTTGCTGATAGGAATAACAATCGTATCCAAAAATTTGATTCTGATGGAAACTATCTTGCTCAATGGGGTGCGAACGGTACTGGAAACGGAGAGTTTAGATTCCCATATGGTATTGCAATCAATAATACCACTGGCAATATATATGTGACAGACGCAGTCAACAACCGTATTCAACAGTTTGATGCAAATGGTAATTACTTGAGCCAGTGGGGTATTTCTGGATCAGGAAATGGTGAGCTTAACTTTCCTGAAAGTATTGCTATTGATAGCACTACCGGTAATGCCTATGTTGTAGATACCAATAATAACCGCATTCAAAAATTTGATGCAAACGGTAACTACTTGGGTCAATGGGCTTCTCAATTTAGTCAACCATTTGGAATAGCTGTTGATATTACTGGTAACAATTATTTCGTCTCTAGCGTAGGAAACAATCTTATTCAGAAGTTTACTTATCCAGTAATTTCAGCCAGCTTCTCGGATAGTCCAGTAGCGGGGATACCCATTAACAATGTGATGCTCGTTACTCCTAATGGTACCAATGTTACTTGTGCAAATTCAGTAGCTAGCAGTAACTTGCCAACGCAAGATGTCAACTACAAGTATTACTTGGGTATGGTTAACTATTGTTTTACAGCAGTAGTAGGGTCTACTAATCAAGTAAGCTTGACGTTTATTACTGCCAGCACACCTAGTCAGGTGACTGCAAGAAAGTATAATACTAACACGCAGACTTATGCAGATGTGCCGGGGGCTGTTATTACAGAGACAACAGTCTCTGATCAACATGCCTTGGTCTTGACCTATGATATTACTGACGGTGGGCCACTAGACCAAGACGGTGTTGCAAATGGTACTATTATTGATCCGGTTGGTTTGGCTACTTGGTCGCCCGCTGAGCCTACGCTTGCACCAACCGGTCAAAACTATAGCTTGATATCATTCGTGGTCGAGCTATTTGCAGTACTGAGTTTTTGTTTGGGTATTGGTTTTTTAATTCGTAATCGTCGTTATTATCCGCGAATCAAATTTTAGAGACTGATTGTACCGTTGGCTACTATGACGTTACTGGCATTTGATACGCTAGTAGTTGTTGTGTTTGAGTTGTCAGTATTGTTTGAGTTGGTGGTGTCGTGAGAATCATTGGTTGTAGTGGTGTTGGTAGTGGTATTCACAGTGTTCGTGTTGTTTGAATCAGTAGTATTGTTAGAGTTATTTCCATTGTTTGATCCGTTACCATTGTTAGAATCAGCAGTGTTGTATGAGCCATTGTTGTTGTTTGAGTCATTATATTCATCGCCACGAGTGTTGAAGCTGTGGTCATAGTTGTAGCTTGTATTGGTATTGGTCTCATTGTGAGTTTGATTGATCACACTGCTGTAGTTTGGTAGTGCCATAGCGAGTGCAGCTGGCATAGTGTGAAGACTAACAGCTGGTGATACTACTCCGGCTGAAGCTGGAGTGCCTGCGCATGAGCCTGTTGGTGTACTAGCTGGTACAAGAGTGTAGCCAGCAGGTACTTGATAGACTGGGTTGGCATTGGCAGTTTGTACTGTATCGGCGTGGGCGAGGCTAGGCACGATCATACCTACTGATATAAGTGTGGTGGCCATCATGGTCGCCATGAATGCACCCATTGTTACTAATATGGTTTTTGTATTGATTTGAACGATGTTAGCTTGTGCTGACATATTTTCCCCCTTTTAGACTTAAAATTACTTTATGTAACTACCATACTACCGCGCAAATATATAATGCAATCATAACTATTTTAAGATTGAGTATGTATATATTTGCTAAGCACTACTGGTATAACATAAGCGCTCTTAGGTGTATAATAGTAACAATATATTTGACATTAAATTGATAAAAAAGGCGAAAGATGATTCGTAAAAAAAAATCTAGTACCTCACCAAATCGTTTTAAAAACTGGTTTTTCAGGCACAAAATATTTTCTACAATGATGATACTTGTTTTGTTGATTGTACTAGGGCTGGTAGCTAAAAATATATTCACGAATTGGTGGGATTATAGATATCAGCAGGGGCTGGAATCATTTTACACTGCACCCAATCCTTTGCCATCAAGTAAGCCCGGTGATGTGATTCGTACAGAAGCAATGAATAATGTCACTGTTCCTGGCGGTGGCACCGCATACAGAATGTTGTATGTTACTCAATTACCAAATGGTACACCCGCAGTATCTTCTGGAGTTGTCTATGTGCCGACAGCACCGGCGCCAGCAGGGGGCAGAAACGTGGTGGCTTGGGCGCACGGTACGCTTGGCTTTGGTAATGACTGTACACCGTCACGCAATCCATCTGGTCCGCTCAATGACACCGACAATTGGCTAGGCTCTATGATGCAAAGGGGCTGGGTTGTGACCGCAACAGACTATACAGGTATAGGTACCGCAGGTACTCCTTATTATCTTATCGGAACAAGTGAGGCTCATGATGTAATTAATTCAGTGCGAGCAGCCAGAAATATGCCAATCACTAACGCTGGTAGCACCTATGTGGTCTGGGGACACTCACAGGGTGGTCACTCGGCGTTATTTACGGCTCAATTAGCCAAGAGTTATGCACCAGAGCTAAAGCTCGTAGGTGCAGCGGCCGCAGCACCAGCAGCCGAGCTCAACGCCTTATTCAGTCAACAATACAATCAAGCGGTGGCCTGGGGGATTGGGCCAGATGCAGTGGTCTCATGGCCGCAAATGTATCCTAGTCTACCTATCAATAGCGTCTTGAGCTCAGCTGCCCAGGGGAGCTACGAGAGACTAGCATATGGTTGTGTCATGCAAGAGCTAGGTACAATTGAGCTGCGAGACACATTGGGCCAACAGTTTTTTAGTACCAACCCCATTACTGATGTGAGTTGGTATGCGGCAGCGCAAGAACAAACGCCGCAACCCAATCTGGCTGGAGTACCAATCTATGTTGCTCAAGGTCTGAGTGATACGGTAGTACTACCCAATACTACCGCTCTGTTGGTACAAAATGCATGCAAGGCAGGAACAAATATCTCAGCAAATTGGTTTGGCGATATTAGCCATACTCAGATAGCAATGACGGCTGGGCCAATTGTTACGAATTGGCTGGCGGATAGGTTTAATAATCTACCAGCTGTTTCGAATTGTAATCAACCACTTCCTGTTAGCCCGGCGACTCAGCCTGTCAGTCCATAATCATATAAAATATTGTAACTTTTTTAAAAAGTTGATTAATAGATAAGCTTTTGTTTTGTCGTGAGGTGTATAATAGTAAGTAGAAATTAATGGGAGAAATACATATGCGCGGACCAATAGACTATATTATTGTTGAATTTAAGGGAAATAACTTTACGGGTGAAGTTATTGATGAGTTAGCCAAGGCCGTAAAGAGTAAGACTATTGCCGTTCTCGATCTTTCTCTTATTACAAAAGATGCCGATGGAGCTGTAGCGGCTATTGAACTTACTGATATGCAAGATGCTGGCATGGCTGAGTTTGTGAAAGAAAATAATATTGAAGCCGGCTTGATCACTACAGATGATGTAGAAGAAGTGGCTGAGATGATGGATAATGATTGCTCAGTGGGACTACTCGTGATTGAGCAACTATGGGCTATTGGGCTCAAAAAGGCGATTATTAATGCTGGAGGTGCCTTGGTAGCAGAGGGTCGTATTCACCCAGAAGCAGCAGAAGAACTTAATAACGAAAAAGGAGAATAGATATGCCAGGATTATTACGTGGAGTAGCTCGTACAGCTGTAATTGCGGGGACCGCCACACATGTATCAAATAACGTTAGCCGTCGCCAAGCGAATAGGTGGGCACAAGAAGAACAACCAGCTGCCCCTGTCGCTGAAGCACCTGTTGTAACTACAGATGATGACATGGCTCAACTCGAAAAGCTTGGTCAGCTAAAAGCTGATGGTATTCTTACTCAAGAAGAGTTTGACGCAAAGAAAAAACAGATATTGGGTCTGTAAAAGATCTCAGATCAGCTTCTAGCTGGTGTACAATAAGGTAATGATTACGCTTAGCAAATCAGAATACATGATGTTTTTGAAACATCCAGCTTGGCTATGGCTAAAGAAGCACGACAAAAAGAAGTTACCAGAGCCAGATGCTAATCTGCAGGCTATGTTTGATGCGGGTAACTTGTTTGAGGAGTATGCTGAGGCGCGATTTTCAGATATCACAAGAGTAGGCTTTGACAGTTATGATCAGTATTTGAGTATGCCAAGTCGTACCAAGCAAGCTTTAGAAGCCGGGGCTAAGATACTTTCGCAAGGTAGATTTGAGGTTGATTATGGTAATGAGTCAGATACCAACAAGATCACTTGTATTGTAGATGTGATTGAAAAAGTTGACGATAAGACTTTTGATTTGTATGAGATCAAGAGTAGTACAAGTGTCAAACCAGACCATATTGAAGATTTGGCTTTTCAAACGGTAGTACTAGAGTCTGCAGGCTACACTGTACGAAATATCGCAGTAATATATTGTAATAATCAGTATGTGAGATCTGGTGCAATTGATGCTTTGGCACTGAGCACACAAGAGGATGTTACCTCGCAGGTACGGGCTAAGCTTGAGTCAACAAGACGTAATATTGCGGCAGCGCTACAGACTTGTAATAGTGAAGATATGCCAGACCCCACACCGCGACGGGCCAAAATGGGTTCTTTTCGGGAGTGGCTAGATATCTTTTTGAGTCTTGGTGACTATTCTGACCCGTATTCTATTTATAAGCTTGCTCAAGCTAAGCCTGAGCAACTTGGTCAGCTTGAAGACATGCATATTGTCAGTATTGCCGATATACCTGATGATTTTAGTTTAGGTACCAAGCAGAGATGGCAGGTGACGGCGACCAAGCTAGGTGAGCCACTGGTAGATAGTAAAAAGATCGAGAAGTTTGTTGCATCTCTAAAATACCCGTTGTATTTTTTAGACTACGAGACATTGTCGTCGGTAGTGCCACCTTTTGATGGGCTTAAGCCATATCAACAATTACCTTTTCAATATTCTTTGCACATCATAGAAGAGCCAGGTGGTGAGCTAGTGCATAAAGAGTTTTTACATACCCTCGATACCAGCCCAGTACCAGAGTTACTTAATCAGTTAGAAGCAGATATTGGTAGCACTGGAACGGTACTTGTGTGGTGGGAGGGTTTTGAAAAAACTTGCAATGATTTGATGGGAAGAATGGCACCAGAACATGCTAGCTTTTTAGCGGGAGTAAATGATAGAGTGATTGATCTGATGGTGCCATTTAGTAAGGGGTATTACAAAGATAAAGATTTTTACGGGAGTGCAAGTATTAAAAAAGTTCTTCCTGTACTTGCACCAGAGTTGAGTTATGGTGATATGGATATTCAAGAAGGGGCAAGTGCGCAACGACTCTGGATGCAGTCGGTATATGAAAACGTGCATAGTGATCAAGAGAAAGCAAAAATTATGGAAAACTTACGAAAGTATTGTGAGCTTGATACCTATGCTATGGTACGAATATTTGAGTTTTTATTGGCTCTTGCCAATGGAGAAGCACCAGATGTAGAGTTGGAAGAGATTGGCCCAGCGGAACAGCTCAGTTTGCTCTAATTAACTGCTTTTCTCTAGGAAAATTGTTATGCTATACTGTTCTTATGAAAGCTAGTAGTTCATCTGCAAAATCTTCTGTATGGTTGATGATAGTAATTATAATACCTATTGTTGTATTAGTGATTATCATAACTAGTATCGTATACTTCATGCAAGGCAACTCTCAGGCTGTCGGTAAGAAAAAAGTTCTAGTAAATTCATATCCACTGACTGGTGGTAAATGTGGATATTACATATATGATTCCTCGGGCAGACCCGAAGATACATGCGTCGATGACAGTTCAGTTGAAAAAGCACTAGCGACTTTACCGCAATCTGGGACGAGTACAATTGATAATGATGCATTGATTGTAATAGAGGGTGATGCTCATACGATTTCACAAAAAAGAACAGCGGCAACTTTAGAACCTGATTACTCGCAAACAAAAGTGGTGATTTTTGACAGTATTAGCTCGGTTACTGAGAGTAGTGTACAAAGAAGAAAATAGGTATTAACAATTCTTAGTTCTTTTTGCGCCTATTTGGGTCAAGCTCACGCTTACGTAGTCGTAGAGACTCAGGTGTTACTTCAAGTAACTCGTCATCTTCAATAAAGTCGATACATTCTTCAAGGCTAAAAATTGTTGGGGGCATTAGCTGTACAACACCGTCACTAGAGCTCGTACGCATATTGGTGAGCTGCTTGCCCTTACATACATTAATATCCATATCTTCACTTCTGTTGTTGAGGCCAATGATTTGACCAGCATAGACTTTTACACCAGGGCCAACAAAACACGTGCCGCGTTCTTCAACTTTCTGTAGTGAGTAAGCTGTTGTACTTCCAGCTACCCAAGATACAAGCGCGCCATTACGAAGTTGTTGCAGTGCTTGGCCTTGTGGTTGATAGCCAGTCATAAGACTATTCATTACGGCAGCACCTTTGGTATTGGTCATAAGTACATTTCGAAGCCCAAGGATAGAACGGGTAGGCAATTCGTAGACGAGTTTGGTAACGCCTTTTGAACTCACAAATTGTTCAACTAAGGTGGCTCTACGGGTTCCAAGCTCCATTTGAACAGCACCAACGAACTCGGCTGGAACTTCTACAGTAAGCTCTTCAACTGGCTCCATTACTTTGCCGTCTTCAATCTTGGTAACTACTTGTGGGCGACCCACTTCAAATTCAAAACCCTCACGACGAAGCGTTTCGATAAGTACACTTAAGTGTAATTCACCACGACCACTCACTAAAAAGCCTACATCACTGGTTTCAAGCTCTAGCCCTACGTTGGTTTCGAGTTCTTTTTTGAGACGGTCACCTATTTGACGACTAGTAGTAAATTCACCTTCTTGGCCCTTAACAGGACTAGTATTTGGGCCTAAATATATTTTCAGAGTAGGAGCTTCTACTTCTAAAATAGGAAGTGCCTCGGGGTTGGTGCTATCAGCAACTGTCTCGCCAATCTGTGCGTCGCCCACACCAGTGAGTTGCACAATATCACCAGCAATTGCAGTAGGAGTCTCGGCAATAGTAATTCCTTGAGAGATAAATACATGGTCAATAGTTGTTTTTACTTGGCTACCATCTTTTTTGCAGAGTACAACGTTATCACCAGGTTTTACGCTACCACGATTGACTCTACCAATAGCGTATTTACCCTTATAGCTATCCCAACGCAAGGCAGTGACAAGCATCTGGAATGGTCCATCAAGCTCAACTTTAGGGGCAGGTACGTCATTAATAATAGCGTCAAAAAGGACATCTAAGTTGCCATCGGCTTCTGGGTCTGCAGGCATTTCTGCCCAAGCTTTGCCGGCTCTACCAATTGCAAAGTATACTGGGTAATGAAGCTGGTCTTCATGGATAGCAAGCTCTAAGAATAGATCAGCTAGCTCGTTTTCAACATCTGCAATGCGTGAGCCTACTTTGTCAATTTTGTTGATGACTACAATAGGTTTGAGGCCACCAGAGAGGGCTTTTTGGAGTACGAATTTGGTTTGAGGCATTGGGCCTTCTTGAGCATCTACTATAAGCAAGCAACCATCAGCCATATTGAGAGTACGCTCAACTTCACCACTAAAATCGGCGTGCCCAGGAGTATCGATAATATTAATGCGATATTCGTTATGTTGTACAGCGGTAGTTTTGGCAGTAATGGTGATACCACGCTCGCGTTCTTGATCGCCACTATCCATTATGAGCTCTTGGCTCATTTCGGCTTGGTTGTCACGAAAAGTCTGTGATTGCTTAAGTAGGCCATCTACTAGGGTAGTCTTACCATGATCTACGTGGGCAATAATAGCGATATTACGAATATTTTTGGGGTCTTGTGGGGTGGTTGCTGACATATGTTTTCTCTTTTACCTTGAACTTAGTTAAAAATAAAAAGCGCTTCGGTTGCAAAAGTCTGAAGCGCTACCAATAAGACTATAATTATGTCATAGATTGGTTGCAATTGCAATGATTATCTATCTGCATTACCTACATTTTGTTATACTTTACAAATATGGAAACACTTTCTCACTCTGAGTATCACAAAACAAAGTCTGATCATGAGCCCGCACCTTACCATGAGGAAGAAGTGCTACGAGCGCTCGTAGATGGCGAAGGAATAATTCGTAACTTTATCGATCCAGAGTTGGCAAACAGAATTGGTGAAAATCTATCTGTTCTTATTCCACGAGAGGATACAGTTGGAATACCGGTTACTACTGATCCAGATTATGAACCTGATGAGTATGATTTGCCACTCTCAGATCAAATAAAAGAAGAAATTCGTAGAGCCGAAATGCTTTTTGCGGCCCTACTCTCTACTGCGGCGGGCATAACTGAAGATATGCTTCCGGAAATGTCTACTGAGGCCATTAAATATCTTGGCGACGAGGGGATGAATTGGCATTTTGATAATTATAATATTGTTGACACCAATCCAGACCCAAAACTCAAAGATATTGGAGTGCTGAATGGTGTTTTAACTCTCAAAGGTACTGCCATCTATTTCTATAAAGACCCAGACACGCAGGAGGTTCATAGATTTAAGGTTGGCCCGGGCACGCTAGTTATCACTAGATCAGGAGACATAGATGATTTGTCACAAGTAGAGCATGCTGTGAGTGCTCCACAGGGTGATGACAAAGAAAGAGTTGCACTCCTTATGACCTTAAACAAGTATTTGCCTCAATAGCAATATAATTGCAGATTGGAAAAGTTAGTTACCAACAATGTAGAGCTCTTCTTCTGCTCTCGTAACAGCTGTATAAAGCCAGCGTTGCCACTCGTCTTGACTCATTCGTGGAAATCGCTCTTCAAATAGTAGTACACGTTTGGCTTGTGAGCCTTGAGCTTTGTGCACAGTGAGGCCATAGCCAAAATCAAACAGCCCTGTAATTTCATCTTTAGTGCGCGAAGGTGGGCTAGTGATTGTAGTCTTGGCGCCAAATTGTTCGCGCAGGGCGTAGCCTTCAAATTTTTGGCCATCAAAATCTGCCACCATATACCACCAAAGATTATCTGGGTCTTCATCGGCCGGTATTATGGCCTCGATTATGCCAATTTGGCCATTACTTAGCCCAGAAGTACGGCTATTGCGTAGGCAGACAATAACGTCATTGCGCATTGGCTCAGGCGACTCAAAGCCCTTGAGCTCTCGTACATGTGTATTGATCTTTTGGCGAGTATGATTGTAGCCACAGAGTATCATGGTATCACTCGTGTAGCTTTGAAATATTTCTTCTACTAAATCACCCGTTTGAGTATCTGACTGGGCAAGTTTTTGTACACCTAGTCCGAATGACTGAATTGGGATCGTACCGGTATTTCGAGCCATTGTTGCAAGATTGATAATTGGGCTGTCTTTGGCTTGACGCCAGATTTGTTCTAGCCGTAGGTGTGGCTCAGCCATAAGGCTGAATGTAGAGTTGATAGGAGGAAGTTGCCCATGATCTCCAACGGCCAAAATTGGAATTTTGAAGCTTATGAGGTCTTGCCATAAGTCTTCAGAGACCATACTCGCTTCATCAATAATAATGAGATCCACTTTGAGGTCATCGCGCTTGCGCCAGCTAACACCACCATCTTTTTTGGCTTCAGAAAAGTACATCAGAGAGTGGAGGGTAGATATAGAATCACCTTTCAAGATGGTATTGTGTGTTTTGAGGCGAGCTTTTAAGACTTGAGTGGCCTTGCCGGTGTACGCACAAAATGCCAAGCGCATGGCCGGACGATTGGTGTGTAGTACTTTGCGTAAAGCTGCTAATAGTGTAGTTTTACCCGTACCAGCGTAGCCACCAATGGTGAGATATTGATTTTGCTGGTTCTGTTCATATTCTTTGAGCCACACTGCTATAGCACTCAAAACTCGAGCTTGTTCGTTCGATAAAGTTTGCATAGATATCTATTGTATCAGAAAGCTATACTACCTAACTCCATAGTTCTTAGTGGACTAGTGTTGTTCGTTTGGGTCAGCTAGAGCATCGGCCTTGGTGGCATGAACAGTACCATCTGGATGTTCTGGTGGTGTGTAGAGGGTGTAAAGCTTGAGCTCATCACTGCCGGTATTGATAATGTTGTGTTCGGTACCAGCAGGGATTACTACGGCAGAGCCATCTACGAGCTCGTGTTCCTCGCCGTCTAATACTGCTTTGGCTGTGCCAGCTTCAACGCGAATAAACTGATCGTGGTCTGGGTGTGTTTCGAGACCAATATCATCTCCTGCCTGAATGGTCATCACCACTAGTTGCGAATGCTTAGCGGTATAGAGTACTGTACGAAAGTTTTCATTTTCAAGAGTGGTTTTTTCTAGTTCTACTACGTATCCTGTCATAATTAGTTCTCCTTTAATTGTCTCTTCATTATACCATATTGCAATAGTACTTATGCTATACTATGTATATAATTAACCAAGAAAGACAATGATGAGTCAATCGCAGATCACTATCCCAAAGTTACGAAGATTTAATGCAATTATGGTGCCAATTTTTGCAATCCAAGCACTGGCAATACTGTATTTATCAAAAGACTTTAAGCTACCGGTTACAATTACCTACCTAGATTTTAATAGAGTCACACAAAGTCTGTTCCCAGTTACGAAAACTCTTTTTGATATACCGCTGGCATGGCTAGTGGTGGCCTTTTTGCTTATGAGTATGACGGCTCATCTGATTATCTCGACAGTGTGGGCTAAAGGGTATAAGAAAGACTTAGAAAAAGGCATGAACCGTGCTCGTTGGTATGAGTATAGTATTTCTGCATCTACTATGATGGTAG
>CAYNHH010000005.1:0-32628 GCA_964397085.1 uncultured Candidatus Saccharibacteria bacterium | reverse complement strand
CGCAATCAAAAGTCGCTATTACTGTCATAGCCCAAGTTTACTTGGGTTTTTTATTTCAAAGTGTAAAATTAATGCAAAGTGTGAGAGAACAAAATATTGCTTAAGCTTGAGACAGTAAGATACAATAGATCAATGCAAGGTATTTTGTAATGCAAATCACTCGACTAGAAATAGCTGGCTTCAAATCTTTTGGAAGTCGGAAAATATTTAATTTTCAGCCGGGCATCACTGCTATAGTAGGGCCCAATGGATCTGGTAAAAGTAATGTGGCTGATGCCATCAGGTGGGTGCTGGGCGAGCAAAAAACCAAACGTCTTCGTGTAGCAAAATCTGAAGATGTGGTATTCCACGGTACTGACAAAAAGCCTCAGGCTAGCATGGCAGAAGTGAGTATTCTTTTTGATAATACTAAGGGTAGGTTTCCTCTAGAAATTAGTGAAATAGAAATATCTCGTCGTTTGTTACGGTCTGGTGAGAGTGAATATCGTCTTAACGGCCGAAAGACAAAGCTAACTCAAATAGAAGAGTTGCTTGCAAAAACAGGCTTTGGTACCGAGAGCTACACAGTAGTTGGTCAAGGTATGATTGATCAACTACTTACGGCAACTGGCACCGAACGAAAGATGCTTTTTGATGAAGCAAGTGGAATTCGCCAGTTTGATATACGGCGTAATGAGGCTAGGCGTAATCTTAAATCTGCTAGCAACAACCTCAATCGAGTAAGAGATATTTTATCTGAGCTCAAGCCTATATCAGAGGCACTACGCTTGCAAACTGCAAACGTCACCAGACTGACAGATCTCAAAGCTGAGCTGAAAGACTTACAAGTCAAATATCTACAAGCGAATATGTATGAGTTAGATATGGCAAAACAAAAACTCGTCTCACAATCCCTAGCCGACGAGGGCAAGCTTAGAGATGTTACAGCTCAACTTAATGATTTTCATACAAAAAATAGTGCTCTGAGAAAGCTACAAAGGTTGCAACCTTCACAGGCCGAAGAATTGAAGGGCCTTGAGCTTGAGCGGGACAACTTAACACAACACCTGCTGTTGTTGCAAAGTGAAAAGAATGTACTAGAGGCAAAAAAGCAGAGTATTTTGCCAAGTAAGAAGCAGATAAAAGAGCAGGAGCTGAAACTTACCCAAGTCTTGTCTCAATTAGAAAAGCTCACCCATGAACATGAAGGGCATAGTATAAAGACACAGAAGATAGAACTCGAAATAGCTGCAATAAATAGTCAGCTTGGCGTTCTTACCACGCAACTAGAAGGTATGCGAGCCCAGCTTTCAAAAAGCCAGAAAAAGGAGTTTGTAAACCATGCACTAGGACTTGTGCAATTAGTGCGCACCCAGCTACGTCAAACAAATTCACGACGTGATATTGATGCAAGCATGCACAAGTTGTCACAGATGCTTGAGCTAGCCCTTCAAGACAATGCTGCAGAACTAGCAATTGATATCGTAAAGGTTCAGAACCAAATTAGTAAATGCATGAGTACTCGTGAGGATATTGTAGAAGTACAAACTCAAGAAGTAATAGGACTGCGTTCCATTGAGCTCGATATTGCGAGTTTGCAAGCCCAACAAAAAAAGCTAGAAACTGAAAATAGTAACAATACAGACAATAAAAAGCTTACTCAAACTAATCAAGCCATTACTCAACACACTACAAAAATTATTAGTTTACATAAACAACTAAAAACTATTGATGCTCGGATAACTGCCCAGCGAGACAAGCTGTATAGTGACAATGAAGGGTCAATCAACCAAGACGCTGCCTATTCTAGCGTCACACAACAAATCGAAACCTTAGCAGGCGAAAAAGCACGCTTAGAACTGATGCTTGATAGACATCAACAAGAGAGCGCAGTAACTGATGAAAAAATTGCAGAACTTGGTAGGTTATCAAAGACTTGGCTCGGTAAAGCTGCGCCACCCCTAGCGAAAAAAATGTCTACCATTTCATCACTCCACCAAATAGAAGAATTGGATTATGAGGTGAGGGCTATTGAAAATATTGACCCAAACTTAGTAGCAGAAGCACAAGAAACAGCCCAAAGGGTGGAATTTTTGCAGACTCAAGAAAATGATCTAAAAATAGCTATCGCCGATACGCAGCAACTCATAGTGTCTCTCGAAAAAGACATTAGAGTCCGTTTTGAAAAATCATTTACGAAAATCAATACTTCCTTTAATACCTATTTTATAAAGTTGTTCTCAGGAGGCAGTGCAGAACTCAAGCTGATCACTCAGGACGATGGTGAGTATGGTATTGAAATCTCTGTGAGTCCCGCTGGTAAGCGCGGCAAAAGCATAAATGCACTTTCTGGCGGAGAAAAAGCCCTTGCCTCTATTGCACTTCTTGCAGCAATCCTCACTTCTAACCCTAGTCCATTTATTGTTCTTGATGAAGTTGATGCCGCTCTTGATGACGAGAATTCTACCCGATTCTCAAAAGTCCTTACCGACCTCGCCATAAAGAGCCAAGTACTTGTTATTACACACAATCACGAAACTATGCAATCAGCGCAAAATATTTTTGGAGTTACCACAGGCGAAAAGGGTGATAGCGAAGTGCTACAGTTGGCCATACAGCAGGCCTCTCAATTAATAGAAACTTAATCATTTACTAAACCTGTTGACAAGAAGGGGTATTTACAGGTAGAATAAGGCGTATTGTATTTTGTTTCTACAAGGCATTAGCCTCAAGTTAATTAGTAAGGAAATTCTAAAAAATCTATGGTAGTAATTCGTCTAGCCCGACATGGCCGTCATAAATATCCAACCTATCGTATTGTTGCTGCAGACAAACGCCGTGCTGCAACAAGCAAGTTTTTGGCTATTCTTGGCACATATAACCCTCATACAAAAGAGATCACGCTCAAAAAAGATGAGATTGCTTCTTATATGAAGAATGGTGCGCAGGCATCAGATAGAGTGCTACGTCTATTAAAAAATGAAGGCGTAGAATTGCCCGAGTGGGCCAAGACTCATGACCGCAACAAAGCTCCAAAAGCTGAGCCCAAAGAGGAAGCTGAAGGTGAAAAGGCCGAATCTACGGAAGAAGCAACAGTTGAAGTTGCAAGTGATGCAGCTGAAACTGCAGATGCAAAGGCTGAAGAAGTCAAGGCTGATGTTGGTACTGCAAAAGAAGCAGATGAAAAAGAGGCAGCAGCAGAGACCACCGAAAAAGTAGCTGAGGCCGTTGAAGAAACAGTCAAAGAAGAGTCAAAAAAAGAAGCCTAGTAAGGCTTCTTTTTCTAGTCAGTATAAATAGAGAAAACTGTAATAGCTTTTTTAGCCCGTATAAGTCGAGTATAATAAGCTGTGTAAGTAATTAACAAAGGAGAACTTCTGTATGGCTGAAACTGACAAAGATCAAGTATTTGTTGAATACGTAGTGAAGGCATTAGTAGATAACCCTGACAAAGTAGTGATAACTCGAACTATTGATGATAGAGGAGTATTACTTGAGCTCACAGTTGACCCCGAAGATATGGGTAAAATAATTGGTAAGGCAGGCGCAACGGCCAAGTCAATTCGTACGCTTTTACGAGTACTAGGTGCAAAAGATGATGCTCGTTACAATCTTAAGATTACCGAGCCTGAGGGTTCTGAATTTATTGCCAAACCAAAAGGTGCTGGCGATAACGAATTCGTAAGCGAAGAAAAATCAGAATTTGACGAAGTAGTAACAGACTCTGAAGTAGCTCCAGAAATCGATACCAAAGCTGAAGCTATCAAGGCGAAAGCCCGTGAGGGAATTGAAGATCTCGATACTGATATTTGATCTGGTATTGTCCTTGCCCAAACAAGATATAAAGCCTCACTATTATGAAAATACACATTATTACATTATTTCCAGAAATGTTCGAGACTGTACTCAGCACATCAATGATGTGGAAGGCTCAAGACAAAAAGCTTGTCGAGTTTCATATGGTGAATCTTCGAGATTTTGGCCTAGGAAAACGTAAAACAGTTGATGATACACCATATGGCGGTGGTGCTGGAATGGTACTCAAGTGTGAGCCAGTTTTTGCAGCAGTTGAAAGTATAAAGAAAAGTGATTCAAGCGCAAAAATACTCATGATGACACCACGCGGCAAACAGTATTCGCAGTTGCAGGCAAAAAAACTTAGCCATGAAGAAAACATCATTATATTATGTGGACACTATGAAGGTTTTGATGAGCGAATACTCAGTATCGTTGACCAAGAGATTTCAATGGGCGACTTCGTACTGACTGGTGGAGAGATTCCAGCTATGGCCGTGGCGGATAGTATTGTGCGGTTAATTCCTGGTGTACTCGGTGATGATCAGTCCAACAAAGACGAATCTTTCTCTACTGGTCTATTAGAGTACCCCCAGTATACCCGCCCTGAAGAATTTAATGGCATGAAAGTACCAGAAGAATTAAAGAACGGTAATCATGCAAAAATCAACGCTTGGCGTAAGACTCAAGCAATAAAGAAGACTCAAGAGACACGTCCAGATCTTATTGATTTCTAACCTAGATATTACTAGCAACAAATGCTAGACTATACCTGTTGATCGATTAAAATAATGGGACGTGGCCAAGTGGTAAGGCGCCTGCCTCTGGAGCAGGAGATCGAAGGTTCGACACCTTCCGTCCCAGCCAAGTTTTGTAAATGATTTGTTCGTTTATAAAACTTGTTCGAAATAACTCAATAGAGTAGCTAATTCGGTTACAATGTAGTAATGCAAGCTGTTAGCAAATTTAATCACCATATGCTAGAAGAATACCAAGCCGTTGTCGGCTCAGAGGTAATGAGTGACCTAAGATCAGTAAGCAAGAAGCTTCAAGGCAAAAAGATCTATGAAATCAATGCCACTTCTACTGGCGGTGGGGTAGCCGAACTCTTACAGGCCCAAATGCCGTTATATGCAGATCTTGGTCTAGATGTGCACTGGTTAGTATTACCTCCAAGCGAAAAGTTTTTTTCAATTACAAAAAATCTTCATAATTGTTTGCAAGGTCAATGCGCGTTGCCAGTTAAGTCAGAGCTAGAGCAGTATAAGGATTATTTAGTAACTGCCAGTAAAGACATTCCACTTGATGGTGACGTGTATATTCTGCACGATCCGCAGACGCTTGGTTTGGCACCACCACTCAAAGAAAAACACTTGATCTGGCGTTGTCACATTGATATCACTCAGGCTGAGCCAGAAATATTAGACTGGGTACAAGAGTATTACCAATATTTTGATAAGGTGATATTTTCACTTAAAGACTATGCCACAGGCATAGATGAAGATAAAGTTGCAATTGTTTGCCCTGCAATAGACCCGTTGAGTGTGAAGAATATTGACCTAACTCAGAGTACAATTGATAGTAGTTTGCAAAGATATAGTATAGACACTACCAAGCCCTACCTGCTACAAGTTTCACGCTTCGATAAATTCAAAAACCCAATTGGGGTAATTGATATATTTGAAGAAACAAAAAAGCTAATTCCAGAACTACAATGTGTTTTGGCTGGTGACTATGCTACGGACGATCCAGAAGGTAAGCCATATTTTGAGAAGGTAAGCGAGTATGCGCAAAAGGTAGACCCTCAGAATATTAAGATTGTTACCTCTGCAAATGATGAGGAAATAAATGCTCTACAACGCGGTGCCTCAGCAGTAATACAAAACTCCACTAAAGAAGGCTTCGGCTTAACAGTTACAGAAGCATTATGGAAAGAGAGGATTGTATTTAGTAGGCCAGTAGGAGGTATTTCTTTACAAGTGCTAGATGGCAAGACTGGATACTATTTGTCTAATAATAATCTTGTATCAGCAAGAGCAATCGCACGAGTATTGAACGATCCAAATGAGGATATTTTTGTCCAGGCCAAAGAACACGTTCGCAAGAATTTTCTACTACCCAAAATGGTACACGATTATCTGCAGGTATACAGTGAAGTTTTGTAGGTAACAATTTGTAAATACAAAAACAAACTCTCGCTGTCTGAAGGCGAGAGTTTATTGCTAGTGAGTAGCTTTTGATATACCGTTTGTAGTTAACTTAGTTAGCATCTGGCCCAGATTCTGGCTGTCCACCTCCGCCTCTCATCATTCCCATTCTGTGTCCAGGACCATGTTCGCCACGTGGCCCCATGATGCCCTTAGGAATATTATTATCTTTTGCCCACTGTTGCATTTCTGTTCTAATTGCCTCCATCGCTGTTTTACGAGCAGTAGGGTCTGTTACATCACGGGCTGCATCCATCTTTGGTTTCATTTCTGCTTGCTTAGCAATGATCTTAGTTTCTTGATCTGCAGTGATCTTGCCATCTTTCACAAGTTGATCCAGGTGTTGTTTTTGCATATCTTGATGCTGAGTCTCAATAACTTTTTGCACATCATCCTTATTGAGATTAAACTTAGTTGCTATCGATTGTGCCAAACTTGAACTACCGCTGTTAGTTTGTGCAAATGCTACGCCACCAACAAGCAATATACTTGCCATTCCGGCCGTTGCGATGCCAGTTGCTAGTATAGTTTTTCTTTTGTTCATTGTTCTCATACTTATACCATCTCCTTCTCTTAAGTTGATTACGATTCTCTAGCTGCCTATGGCATATTACGTTTTTACTTGTAATAAGTTTTGCCAAGTGAGTATGCAGCATTGGAAGAATCTATAGATATAGTATATTACTAGTCTGAAAAAGACCTGAAATATACTATAAAAGTATTATTTAATTAAAAAACACCCATTTGAGGGTGTTTTTTAGAGTCTGACTAGATCAGTACTACTGAAGTTCTTTGAGATCTCCACCGTGCACAATAAGTGCATATACAATACAGATATCAACTACAATTAGCAGAATTGACCAGATTGGGTAGTGAGGCAAGAAGACTAAGTTCATGCAAGCACTCAATACTGCGAGAAATATACCAACCACTCTACCGTACATATTGCCACTTAGTACAGATAGACCAGCGAGCAAGATCAATAGACCTACGATCATATGTACCCATCCCCAGGTAGTAAAGTTAACTGAAAATATATTCTCAGAGCCTACTACAAAAATAGTATTTTTTAGTAACGCAGCGAGGCCTAAAATTCCCTGAAACAAACCTTGCATTATCATAAGTACGCCAGCAAAGACCGCCCAGCCTACCCAGCCACTCATTTCGTTATTTGATTTTGTTGCCATAAATTACTCCTTACTTATTATTATCTATCTATATTATACACCCAAGAGCAATAGCTTGGAAAGAAAAAAGTTATGGTAGTTACCTTGAGCTCTTCACGAACAGATTGCGAATAGCGAGAAGAACAATTGACAGTATTCCTACGATTACTGTAACGATGAGTACTAACTGGGCACTGCGGAATGGTGCAACTAACACAAGTAGTGCAGTAAGTGCAATCATAGCTCCAATAATGAGCGTGGCATACTTACCAAGCCACTGTATTGCAGGAGTTTTTGTTTCGCCCTTAAGTAGACCGCTAATCTCATCACGTACCCAAGTAGCAGGTGCAGAGGTGCCTGTAAGATACGTAAAGAGCACTATTAGGACCATGAGAGCAAGCGCAACTTTATAGTACCCCAGCAGGTCGCTAGTGATGGTAGAGTATATCACTTGGCCTGAGGCAGTACTAATATCTGGTACAGCACTAGTGAGATTGGTGACAAAGGCATATCCACCAGCATTTACTGCAACGATATCAACAATAAGTAAGACCCCAGAAACAATACCTACATACATAAGTGATTTTCGTTTATTTAGAGATGACCACAATGCTAATCCTGCAAAGACAAGGGTAATAATTGGTAGCCAGAATGCTAAGCCATTAACAGTATTAACTGCTAATAGAACCGTTGGCAGGTTCTGGATGGTTGCAAGCGGTATCGTTAGATTAAGACTTGAGGTATTGAGATTGTTTACAAATCCCAATCCAGCAGATGCAAGTGAGCTTTTGAGGTTATCCAAAACGGGTGCGACATTAAGTATTACCTGATCTTTTTGTATATATACCACCTCAGTCTTGGCGGAGTCTTGAGATTTCTGATTGGCCGTATTGATTGTCTTGATAAGCGCAGTATGGGCTTGCCTGTTAGCATTTTTCCAGAAATCTTGAAATTGTGAAGTAGCCAACAATTTCTTGACCTGTTCATTACTAAATGATTGTAGAGAGCTAGTGATTGTGCCAGACAACGGCTTGGCCTTCTCAGGAAGAAGCTCTGCCACATACTGATCTACATTTACTGTTTTAAATATAGTATCTACAGTCTTGAGGGCAATATCTTGTTGTACTGAGCTGTTTTGCATAATCGCGCTGGTTTTCTTCACCCAAGTATTGGTATCAAATAGGGTTTGACGTAACCAAAATGCAGTAATAGATGTACAAAACAAATAAGCGGTAATAAACACGAGAAGTCCTGTGAGAAAGGTACGCCCTTTGTGACCTTTTGGCTTAGCGTTCGTGCTTGCAAGTTCATTCTCTAACTGTAGGACTTTCTTTTGCAACTCAGCTTTAGACTCTACGTGTGGTTTCTTTGAATTAGGCATTTTTAACACTCACTTTCGTTTTAGATGATTTCATAAAAAGGCTAGATAGTAATAGTATTGAACCAACCGCAACGGCATATAGACCAATTACCCATACTATGTGCAAGATTCCTTGCACGGGAGAGAGAAGCATATAGACGCCAAATATGACAGAAACAACACCTGTTACTACCAGCACCCAGGCAAATTTGAATTTAACTTTGATGGCTTCGTAAGACACTACTAGGTCATGTATTCCAAATAGTAACGCCCAGAATCCTATAAGTATCCCCGCAATGCCAGCCGCAAACTCAGGCTTAATAATAAGATATACCCCAAAGGCTACGCTGAGTATTCCAATTACAACAGTAAGAAATGCATGTTGGTTACTCTTATCAAATAACGGCTCAAGAATTGAGAATAGTCCTACAAGTATAATATTGAGTGCAAAAAATATAATCACTACATATACACTCACTTGGGGCCATACCAAAATAACTAGTCCCAATAAAACATTTGCAAGCCCTCTCCAGGCTAGTGCGCTTCGGGTGGGGGTATTTACGTACTCAAGAATCATTTGGTCCTCTTTACTTAGTTATTACTTATTATTGTAGTAGCATCTGCACTGCTTAGCAAATAGTAGAACAACAAAAATGCGCCACGAGAACGAGGCGCATTTTTTAAATAGCAGCTGAGCTATACTATTTCTTACTAGTCTTTGCCTTTGGCAAGAAGAAGCTAGCAACAATATAAACGATGCCGGTAATGAAGGCGTACACGCCAACTACCCATATGAATGTCACAAGACTTGCGATTGGATAGAAGAGTAGATAGAGCCCAAATAGAATTGAGACAAACCCTACTAGTACAAATAAGAATCTATACCCTGCACTTGCGCTTGAGTCGCCAAAACCCAAGAAAAGATCAGCCATTCCCATCAGTAGTGCCCAGAAAGCTACAAGTAAGGCAAGGATTTCTGCAGTAAGTACGGGTCTACCGAGTAGATAGAAGCCTACCATGATACTTAGTATTCCAAGAATTACTGTAAGTATGGCATGATTAGAATTTTTTTCTACCAAAGGACGGAAGACGGTGAAAACACCCGATATTAATAGATTCAATGCAAAAACAATAACTAGTATATACAAGGTGAGACCTGGCCATGTGAAGGCTATGAGACCTAATAATATATTAACGATACCGCGAACGATCAGTGAGCCTTGGCTCGGTGGTGCAACTACAGCTGCAGTTTCCATACTTTTTCTCCTAAATTATTTTGTTAACTTGATTACATTATAAACTACATAATATATCGTCACAAGTATTATGACTTTACATGCAGCAGGTACCTTACTTACTTTCTATGAGCTCTCTCATATTAGTAATAGTTCGCAAGAATAGCACGAGCCAAATAAATGTAAGACAAAAGGCAATCAGCTCAAAAGCGGTCTGGTCAAAATAATGTAAAGGTCTCCAGAGCATAAAGCTAAGTACTAAGACGACAAGAATAATATACGAGTTAGCAAAAAATGATTTACTTAGATTAGGTATGAGCCATCTTAGACCGAGTATCATGCCTGCAAACCAAATGATGAGTAGGTAGGCTGAGCCCGTATGTAGTAGAGGGTGAATATCCCAAGGAAATAGTCCAACCCCTGCAAGGCTAAGACTAATGAGTACAAACAGATACTTTACTATCTGAGTACGCCGTTTTTTACTTGAAGCACTACCCTTGATAATTTTTTGTAAGTCTTGGAGTAAGAAATCTGTGAGACAGAGGAGTAACAGACCCGAAAGTACCAGAGTCACATTAAATGCATATGCTGAGGCCGTACTGGTAGTACCAAGGCTCGAAAAATTGATCTCCCACCAGTACCTATTGGGAGAAGAAGTCATACTACCCACTACGCCAGCCGTTATGAAGAGCGTTAGAGCATTGACTATATCTCGGGCTTGTAACTTCACTGATATAGAAAGTATCGCGTAAGTATTAATCGTTGCAAAAACAGCAACTACCAGTGCAGCCGAGAATGCAGGCATTTTAACATCAATGAATGCTCGAGAAAATAGGGTAATTGCTAGGGCAGTTATTACCACAGCGATAATTGAATACCCTAGAGCCAATATGGAATAGTCAAAGACCTTCTTAGGCTTACTCAACTGAATCCGGTCTGAATCATTAAGTGCTTTCTGGCCTCGTATATAGCCAAAAAGAAAGCCTACAAAGGTAATCACACTCGCATTAATTAGTGTTGCTACCCCAATTGCAGGCCAGCCAGCAACTCCAATAGGTGCATGGGTAGAATAAAACAATAAAAACCAGCACACTGCAGCTACTAGTCCAGCTGGGAGAGCAAGAGTAAGTGCGAGGTTTTCGGCCAAGCTATCACGATCAGGTTGTGCCTTTAGGAGGTGAGAATCTTTCATTGCGCACTTCCAGCACTACTGAGGTCTCGCATGTTACCGACTGTGCGCAGGAAGAGTATCAACCATACAAAAGTCAAACTAAAAGCTATGAGTTCAAAAGCAGTCTGATTAAAGTAGCCAAATGGTTGCCACAGTAGAAAGCTTATAAGTAGAGTCACGAGAATAGCATAAGAGTTTGCAAAGAATGATTTACTAAGTGTAGGAATGAGCCACTTTAGTGAAATAATAAGTACTCCAAATCCTAGCACAAGTGAATATGCGGAAAAGTTGTGAAGGAATGGATGAATATTCCAAGGAAAAAGACCAACTCCCATCAAACAAATGCTTATAAAAATAAACAAGTATCGAATCGCATTTGTGCGAAATTTTGCGCCAGACTTGTTACCTTGCATGATAATCTCCAGATTATTCAACAGGTAATCAGTAAGACAAAGCAGTAGTAACCCAGAAAGTATTAAAGTAATATTGAATGCAAAGGCTGAAGCGCTATCTGTTGTGCCCAAACTCGAAAAATTCACCTGCCACCAGTATGGGTTCTGCGATGTCGCCATACTAATAAATACCCCACCCACTATAAAAAGTGTAAGTGCATTAACTATGTCATTACTTTTAATCTTAACTGAAATACTAAGAATGCTGTATGCTGCAAGCGCCGCAAACACCCCAACTGTGACAGCCGATGAAAGCGTTGGTAATAAAACGCCCTTGAATGCCTCACTTATACCAAAGACTGCTACCGCAGTGAGTACAATTGAAATGATTGTATATGCAGTTGCAAGGGTCAAACAATCAAAGATTAATTTTGATTTCTTAAGCTGTAATCTTTCATGAGGTTGAAGTGATTTTTGACCACGTAGATAGCCAAGTATAAAACCAATAAAAGTTATTATGCCAGAATTAATGAGAGTAGCACTGCCAATTGACGGCCAGCCAATTATTGGCATGGGGATATGAAAACTATAAAAGATAATAAACCAAACTAGTGTAAACAGTAGACCCACAGGCAAAGCAAAGGTTAATGCAATATTTTCACTTAGTGAATTCCGTTGAAATTGGGTTCGAGGTTGAATATTATTCATAACAAAATTATATGCTAATCGTACAGCTATTTTTCAAGATAATCAAAGCCTTTATATATTTGAGTTGGGTTGAATCACCAATGCAATTGATCATTATTCTAACCTCCAGCTTTAATGCGTTCTGTATTGCTGATACAATGCAGCAATGAGTAAATTTTCGTTTACGGTCCAAAATAAGCTCAATGGCACATTAGCACGTGCCGGAACAATTCAAACCCCGCATGGTGCCATACAAACGCCGGCCTTCATTACCGTCGGTACCGCTGCAACAGTAAAAGCTCTCACGCCAGAGCAAATACTTAGCACAGGAGCACAAGCCGTACTTGCTAACACGTATCATTTGCACCTGCGACCAGGTGAAGATATTGTGGCCCAGTCTGGTGGCTTAGGTAAGTTTATGAATTGGCGAGATAAGCCAACTTTTACAGACTCTGGTGGGTTTCAGGTATTTAGTCTAGGTGAGGCCTTTGGTAATGGAGTGAGTAAGGTTGCTAGCGGAGAAGATTTGCCCAATTCTGTAGATCAACGAATTAGCCAGGCCAAAAAAGCCAAGATTACTGACGAAGGAGTAACATTCTACTCACACCTAGATGGAGCAGAACTATACCTCGATGCAGAAAAGTCTATGCAGATACAACACAGTCTTGGTGCTGATATTATCTTTGCATTTGATGAGTGTACCAGTCCGCAGGCCAACAAGGCCTATCAAGAAATTGCTTTAAAGCGCACACACGCTTGGGCAGAGCGTTGCGTGGTAGAGCATCAATATTTAAATAAGAAGCAAGATATTCAGCAGGCATTATATGGAGTAGTACAGGGAGGAAGGTTTGAAGACTTACGTAGATTGTCAGCCCAGACACTAGCAGGTATGGATTTTGATGGCTTTGGCATTGGTGGGAGTTTTAACAAAGATGACATTCATACAGCAGTTGGCTGGGTAACTAGTGAGCTTCCAGAAAACAAACCCCGGCATTTATTGGGTATGGGTGAGGTGATAGATCTTTTTGAAGGTATAGAGAACGGCATAGATACTTTTGACTGTGTGAGCCCAACACGTATTGCTCGTAATGGCACGGTCTACACACAACTTGGTCGAATTAATTTGGCTGGATCCAAATATACTAAGCAATTTGCACCAATTGAACCTGATTGTGAGTGTTACACCTGCCAGAATTTCACTACGGCTTACCTTAATCACTTGGTGAAGTCACAAGAAATGCTTGCTGCGACTCTTTTTTCTATACACAATCTCTACTTTGTTACACACTTAGTCGATACCATTCGCGAATCAATTATTGACGGTACATTCTTTGAACTCAAAAAGACCTACTTATCTAGATACTACCAAGACTAATTAATTGACATTATATATGATAATGTATATAATAACTCTCCAAACAAACACGTTCTTTCAAATAGACCTCCGACCCAAAGGAGAGAGCTGTGGCCACCCAACTTACCGGCTATCCAGAGCTGAATCGTGCTGAATTCATGGCTGCAATGGCGCCACACTTTACAAGAAAAGAGATGGATCAGATTGAAGCGGCCTACTTCTTTAGTAAGTATGCTCATAGGGGTCAGTGGCGAGATAACGGTGTAATTCGATATTTTGATCATCCACGGGCAGTGGCCTGGATTCTTTTTAGTGAACTGCATATTCATGACTGGGAAATCATTGTTGCAGCACTACTGCACGACATGATTGAAGATTCCTACATCATGACAGAATCACGTCTTGAGCTGAACTTTGGTAGGGAAGTAACCCTGAGTGTACGTTACATGAGTCATGACGACTCCTTGAATGACGTCAAGTACTGGCAGCGCTTTCATGAGGTTGAAAGCTGGCGTGCTACGGTATGCAAGCTTGCAGACAGATTACACAATTTGCGTACGCTACGCGATGTAACTATTGAAAAACAAGTACGAAAATTGGTTGAAACAAGAGAAGTAGTTTTTCCACTCTTTGAGGTTGCCATCGAACTAACCCCTGAGTGTTACAAAGCTTCTGTCGTCAAACTGACAGAAATGATCGAAGATATGGTAGACGATTTAGAAGAGGGACTTGAAGTATAGTTTTTGCCTCAGATACATTGAGTATCTGAGGCTTTTTATATATGTTAAACACAAAAACTTGTCAAAAACTATTGACTTATTAATAAAAGTATGCTAGTATAGTAACTATCAATATTTCTTCTGCAAGCGAACTCTTCAGCCCAGAAGGCCAGCTAAATAATGATTCTCGACAAGCTTTCAGACATAAAGACCTGAAACAACCTAAGGTGATTAAGACATATGAGCTTTCTACCTATACTTTAAGCGAAGTTATCGCTATTACAAACTCGGGTCTTTCTGTTTGAAAACAGATAAAAATGCTTTTTTGCAATAAAACTAAGCATAAGTGCTTGACATAGCATAAGCATGTGCTAATATAGACAGCACTATGAAAAATATAGCAATCAAATTAATCGCGTATTTCCGAAAGCAGGGCTTTGCCCCAGTGCCGGTTAGCGCTACCTATGTCTCGAGAAACATCCGATAATTTAGCAATTATTTTATAAAAAGCTCGAGGCGAAGGCGACCTCGAGCTTTTTTGATTGGCGAATAAACGCCCAAAAAAGTACCATTCCGTTCGCACCTTCAAAATAAGGAGAGCTATGAAAAGCTTTCAGAGTTATAGAACGCTTTACTTGATGTTGGTGCGCCAAAACGGCGCTAAAGCAAACCTCTCCAAACTCAAAAACCTCTCTGTTCATGCTTTTGGCTGGCTGGTGGTAGTAGAGTTTGTGATGATGTTGCAGGTTTACCCTGTAAAGTGGTTCGTGGATGGTTTGACAAATGGTGCCGACATTAGTTACTTCGAAGAAGTGGCTGGCTTGATCTTTGTCATTTACCTGTCTGGATCATTGCTTTATGCACGCATGGATCATTTTCGACTTTGGGCGATGATGCTCAATTATCTCACTATTCTTGGCTACAGCCATCAGCACCTGTTGCTTTTGGATACTGCCTGGCATGGTGAGCATAGTACTGGTGAGAAAGAGTCTATTTTGAGTAAGAACATTCGTAAGATTGATCGTCTCACTGACGAGATCATCTTTCAGCTTGTTCCTTCAACGCTACGAGTATTTTTTATCACGCTAGGTGTAAGCTTCATTGGTTGGCAGTATTCAGTAATTGCGATCGCAACCAGTGCCGGCTATTACTTAGCAGCTCGTCGTACTGAACAAAGATATGAGCCACATCGCTTGGCGGCACACGCCGAAGACAAGGCCTACAATCGTTGTGGTAGTGAGCAGATTACTAACTGGCGTACAATCAAACAATTTGGCCTTGAGAGAAGTAAGAGTCGCAACTATATTCAGTTGCTCGACGACTTTGTCACTGCTGAACACTTGAGATTTGATGCATGGCTTAAAGATGTACGTATTCAAGATGCTGTTGTCTCGCTCAGTCGTGCATGCACATATGCTTTCCTAGGGTTTCAGGCCGTGAATGGTCGTGTAACTACAGGTGAAGCAGTACTGGCTATCGCATGGCTAGAGATTATCAACAAAAATCTCTATCAGTTTGTACACTTTCAGCGCTATAAGAATGAAGGCGTAGAAGGCTTGCATGAACTAGCAGAGATGCTATCTACAGTGCCTCGTGTCGCTCAAACTGAAAATCCAATTCGATTGCAGGATGTACAGGGTAGTGTAAGGTTTGAAAACGTCAGCTTTGCTTACGTAGATGATGATCAGAACGTTCTTAGTCACATTAACTTTGAAGTTGCACCACACCAGACCGTTGCTCTGGTTGGGCCATCTGGCTGTGGAAAGTCTACGACAGTAAGTATGCTTTTGCGTGAGTACGATCCTGTCGAGGGTCAAATTTTGGTAGATGAAATTCCTTTGACAGATATTGACTACGATTGGTTTCGCCAAGACGTAGTAGGTATTGTTGATCAAAACATCAAGATGTTTGAGACCACTATTGCTGAGAACATTAGACTTGGTAACCCCTTGGCAACTGATGAAGAAGTGATAGATGCAGCCCAAAAGGCCGACATCCATAGCTTTATCATGAAAAAGCCAGATGGCTACCAGACTATGGTAGGTGAAGACGGTATTCGCCTCAGCGGTGGGCAAAAGCAACGTATTGCGATCGCCCGTGCTCTTGTGAAGAAACCACGTTTACTTATTCTTGATGAAGCAACGAGTAGTCTCGATGGGATCTCGCAAGCAGAAGTGCAAAAAGCAATTGACAAGCTGATTGCCGCTCGAGAGTGTACTATTTTCATCATTGCACATAGATTCTCTACAGTTGAGAGTACTGACATTGTCATTGTGCTCAACGAAGGAATGATTGAGGCAATGGGTACGCATGAAGAAATGGAGCGCCAAAATGGGCTCTATAACGTTTTGAAGAATCTAGAAAAAAATGGTGGCCTTGAATAGGCCGAACAACTTACCCCCAACACATTTGTGTTGGGGTTTTTCTTTTTCCCGTTTACAGAAACTTATCTAGTTAGATTTGCTATACTATATATATGAATAGACCCAAGCAGATAATTCTAGTACGTCATGCCGAGAGCGCTCGTAATGTCGCCAAAGAAGGTAAAGGCACAACCTACTTCGCTGATGAGTATGCCAGACGCCACGTCAAAGGTATCCCAGATTATGAGATTCCACTGACGGATGCAGGTGAAGCTCACGCCAAACTTACCGGAAAGTACTTGCGAGAGCGCTTTGGGACATTTGACTACATCTATCACTCTGGCTACAAACGCACTAAAGACACTTTAGATAACATACTTGAGGCGTACACTGCAGGAGAAAGAGAGGCAATGAAAATCCGTCATGATGCATTCATTCGGGAACGCGACCCTGGTTTTAGCTATGACATGACTGAGGCCGAAGCCACCAAGGCCTTCCCTTGGCTGCAAGAATATTGGGACACTTATGGAGGCTTTTTCGCTTACCCTCCTGGTGGTGAGAGTATTGCCAAAATGACTGAAAGAGTCTATCAGTTTATCGGTACACTTTTCGACAGAAGAGCCAATCAGAAGGTTTTAATCGTTACTCACGGGGGCACCATTCGCGCCTTTCGATTTTTACTCGAAAGATGGAACTACGAGCAGGCTATTACTTGGCCACCAGGTACTGAGCCTAAAAATTGCGGCATTACTGTGTATGACTATAGCCCAGAAAAACAACGCTTGGTATTAAGCGAGTACAATACCACCTGTCCTGAGTAGAGCTCAACAAATGTGCATAACTTCATCCTGAAACAGAGTATAATATTACTATGAAAAAATCTGTCTTAACTGCAGTACTTAAAGATATTGGTCCTATTCTCTGGCGCAATATATTTTCACTAGTGGTAGTAATAATTGGTGGGCTTTCAATACTACTAATGGCACTAGGCGACACCCGCGACGGTATATTTCTTGGTGTGGTTATACTCATAAATATTGTGGTAGGTATTGTACAAGAGCTACGGGCAAGAGTTGCACTCGAAAAACTTCAGGCCATGACTGCCCAACAGTATGATGTTACCCGCTTCACAAAAAGCCACAAAGTATATGCCCAGCAAATTCTACTTGGAGATATTGTACATGTCACACTTGGAGACCAAGTGCCGGTCGATGGTGTGTTGCATTCATCTGATGGAGTAGAGTGCAATGAGGCTTTGCTCAGTGGTGAATCTGAAAATATTTCAAAGGCTAAGGGTGATAAGATTTTGGCCGGCAGTATTATTGTTGCTGGGTCTGGCAATATAAAAGCTCAAAAAACAGCCGAAAATAGTTATCTGGCTGTAATGACACAGAGTCTGAAGAAATTCAAAAAATCGCTCTCGCCAATTCAAAAAAGTTTACTCCGTTTCATTGAGTTGATGGCGATCATACTGGCTATTATGGCTATAGTAATTTTATTAAGAGCATATTTTAATGGGGAAAGTTTTGTATCTGGTATTGTGCAGATTGCAGCCGTAGCAGCTACAATCATTGCTGAAGGACTGCTACTGGCTAGTACGGCATTTTTTGTGTATGGTGCCGTACGAATGGCCAAAAGTAGAGTCTTGCTTCAGCAGATTAATGCTATTGAGACTCTTGGACGTGTGGCTGTAGTGTGTATCGACAAAACAGGCACACTCACTGAAAATAACCCAGTCTTTGAGAGTCTGATGTGCTTTGGTAGTAACACAGATACAGAATTGCAAAAGCTTCTCAGTACTTACCTAGTCAATGAAGCAGCCCAAACTTCCACATCACAAGCCTTGAGCAAGCTGGCAGACAAACAAAATACCTATACTGTAAAAAATATCTTAGCCTTTTCTTCCGCTAGAAAGTACGGAGCCATAGAGCTTACTCAGAAGCAAAAGATTTTGGTAGTGGGCGCAAGCGACTACTTTTCTAAGCAGCTACCCAATGATGAGCAAGGGTGGGTAAATGAGCAAGTAAGTGAGCTTTCAAAAAATGCTAAAAGGGTGTTATTTGTGGGTGTAGCATCCAAAGGTAAGTTGGCTGATCCAGGTTCTCTAAAAGATCTACACTGTATTGGGCTAGTAGTGATGAGCAATGCTCTAAAAATTGGCACCAAAGACACAGTGAGTTTTTTACAAAAGCGTGGTATTCAAGTAATTGTTATTTCCGGAGATAATCCCCATACGGTACGAGCTGTAGCAGCAGAAGCAGGAATACTTTCTGGCAAGAAAATACTATCTGGCAGTCAAGTAGAAACTATGACTGATAGCGAGCTTTTGCAGGCAGTTGCTAGCAAGCCATTATTTGCAAGAATATTGCCAAGTCAAAAGGAGAGGATTGTTGCAGTTTGCCAGAGTACCGGTGCACTGACAGCAATGATTGGCGACGGAGCCAATGATGCACTCGCTATCAAAAAAGCCAATGTCGGTATAGCCATGTTTTCTGGCGCACCAGCCAGTCGACAAATTGCCGACGCAGTACTGCTCAACGACTCATTTGCTTCATTACCAAAAGGTATTGAGCTGTCTGATACTATCATTACCACTTTAGAAATGGTCGCATGTTTATTTTTTAGCAGAGTTTGGGCTGGTGTCATTTTGCTATTTAGTACACTAGTCTTCAATATGGACTACCCATTTTCGCCTCGTAATATTACTTTGCTCAATTTGTTTATCGTGGGTTTTCCTCTGTTACTTTGGACGTTCTGGCCGCGCCATAGGGTACGTAGCATACACGAAGAGAGCTTTTTAGTAAGAACCTTGCCATTCTCAATTATGAACGCAGTACTAATTGCAGTTGTGACTTTTGCTAGTTATATTGGCGCAAGCAGTATTATACAACTGTCGGGCAATCAGGGTAGAATGTTTGCCTATATTGTATTTCTAATAATGAGTATATTTACGATAAATCTCATTCCTTTTGCAATGGGGGTCATTAAAGATAGCCGGCAACAGTTTATTATTTGGACAGGGTATAGTGTAATGCTCTTGGCAGTTATTGCCTTGCTAGTATTTCCACAGACAACCAGTTTCTTTAGCTTGCAACAGTTAAGTATCAAGGTCTCTTTGGTGGCAGTGATACTCGGTGCTACCGGTGCAATATTACAACACCTTGCAACAAAATTTCATCTTGGTAATAAAATATGGAAAAAGATCACTGTATACCTGGCCCACAAAGAAAAAATACCATCATCCCGGTAGGATGATGGTAACTAATTAGATATCAAGCAACAACTCGTGAAGTTGTTGCGATTTGTACCTCCGCGTTTCGGTCGGCTGAAGTAATAGTGTGAAGTCGCTTGTCGATGTCGTACCTATCTACGTGCATTTGATGCTTAGCACGACCAGCATTGCGCTCTGCAGCTCTGGCACTTCGATCACTGAAGACATTGACTAAGTGCGCTATAGAGACCAAGGTACGAAAAGTGCGGAGTGTTGAAGATTTGGTGTGACGGAGTGCCACTATTTCCCCCTGTTTTTATCATCCGAGAATTAGGACGAAGTATTAGAATACCAATTTTGCTCGTAAAAGTCAACAATAAAATGCATTTACTCAGGACTGTTGTTATTGGGTTATAATAGGAAGCATGAGAATTATTCGATCGAGTTTTGTGAAGAATTACGGTTGGCTTCTAACAGTAGTGATGGGTTTGCTGCTCAGTATATTCTTATATCTAGTGGGTAATGTTAGATATAGCGAGTGGGTACTCGTAATACTTTGCCTTATCGGTGTAGTACCAGAAATGGTATCTATTATTAAAGACTTATTTAATAAGAAATTTGGCGTCGATATTATCGCAGTAGTCGCCATACTGGCATCGCTTGCCCTCAAAGAATACGCCACTGCTGGAGTAATATTGCTAATGTTTACCGGTGGGGTCGCACTAGAACAATACGCCAAAGCGCGAGCCCAAAAAGAGCTGAGTAGCCTATTGAAACGAGCTCCTAAGATTGCACATGTGTTAAGAGGAAAAGAGTTTCTCAATGTTGCTGTTTCTAAAGTGCAGTCTAGCGATATACTCTTAGTAAAACCCGGCGAAACCGTGCCAGTCGATGGAGTAATTACTCTTGGTGATAGTAGTTTTGACGAATCTGCAATTACCGGAGAGAGCTTACCTCTAGACAAAGCCAAGGGAGATACTGTACTCTCCGGTACTATCAATCAAGATTCACCAGTGCAAATTTGTGCAACTAGTACAAGTGAAGCGAGTCAATATGAACAGATTATCAATTTGGTACGCTCGGCTGCCTCAAGTAAATCGCCCATGGTACGCTTGGCAGATTCATATAGTATTCAATTTACTGCAATTTCATTTAGTCTTGCCGGCCTTGCATGGGCCCTTAGTGGTGATCCTGTGCGAGCCCTTGCAGTTCTTGTAGTGGCCACTCCCTGCCCACTTCTTATTGCAACACCTGTAGCAATAGTCTCAGGCATGAGTCGTGCTGCTCACGATGGAATTATTATTAAGGACGGTGCAAGTCTAGAAAAGCTCGCAATCTTGCAAGTATTAGCCTTTGATAAAACTGGTACTCTCACGCAAAACAAGCCCACAATTGCCAAAATTTATCCTAATGGCATTTCAGAAGGCAGATTGCTTGGTCTTGCCGCATCTATTGAGCAGGAGAGTACCCATGTATTAGCTAGCATAGTAGTTCAGGCTGCCAAGCAAAAACGTATCAAATTAAGTAGTCCTAGTATGGTCCATGAAGAGCTGGGCGGAGGCGTGAAAGCAGTAATTGGCAGACAGCATGTATATATTGGAAAGCCAGAGTTTTTACAAAAGTATGGTATTACGGTACCAGCCAGCTTTGCCCATGGTAGCGCCACCACTGTCTATATTGGTCAACAAAAAAAGTTTCTAGGATCGATAATATTTGCTGACCCTGTCAGAAGTAACGCAAAATCAACTCTGTTAAGACTTAAAAAACTTGGCATTCGTAAGACCCTCATGCTTACGGGTGATAAGCCAATAGTTGCTAGAGAAATTGCTCAAGAGGTAGGCATCAATGATTTTCATGCTAGCTTACTACCGGTAGATAAGCTACATGTAGTAAATAGCCTCTCGGGTAAGGGTAAAGTAACTGGCATGGTGGGAGACGGTGTCAATGACGCGCCAGTGCTTGCTGCAGCAGACGTTGGTATAGCATTGGGCGCCAAGGGCTCAACAGCCGCTTCAGAGTCTGCAGATGTGGTGATAATGCTTGATGACATTAGCAGGGTTGCTGATGCCGTAGCAATAGCAAAACGTAGCGTAATGATTGCAAGGCAGAGTATTTTTGTTGGCATTGGTTTGAGTATTGTATTAATGATACTCGCTAGCCTTGGTAAGATTCCACCATTCTATGGAGCAATTTTACAAGAGGTAGTAGATGTAGTAGTAATACTCAACGCGTTGCGAGCTCATGGTGGTAGTCTCAAGGCAGGTAAGTGATGACTAATAACTTTACAACTGGTATATATCAGCACTATAAAGGACAAAAGTATTTAGTACTCGCGCTTGCCAAACACTCAGAAACCCTCGAAGAATTAGTAGTGTATGTTAGTCTGTACGAGAACCCCGAAAGCCAAGTATGGGTGCGCCCAGCAAGTATGTTTTTTGAAGAGGTTGAGTATAAAGGCAAAGTAGTACCCCGCTTCAAACTAGTAAAGTAATGTAGTTTGCATTACTCTTATGCTTAGAGCATAATATAATGAAAATACATTACTACAAAGGAGAAAATATTATGATGAAATTCTTAATGAATAACTGGTTGGGCATAGTAATAGCTACTGTGGCAGCGATGGCGATTGGTAGTCTGTGGTACTCGAAACTTATGTTTGGCAAAGAGTGGCAGAGACTAGTCAAGCTTAAAGACAAAGATATGAAAAAGGGTATGCTCTCCGGAATGCTCGTGATGTTGGTAATGGCTTTTGTAAGTGCATATGTATTAAAACGATTCATTGTCATCTCGGCCCCAGCAGAAATGCTAGAGGCATTAAAACTCGCCTTCTGGATCTGGCTTGGCTTTGTAGTAACCTACGTAGTAGGTGGCGGCATATTTGAAAAGCGATCACCTGAGCTCATGGCCATAAATCTTGCCAATCAACTCGTTACACTACTAGTGATGGCCGCAATATTATTCAAGATCAACTAGATCTTCAACTATTAAGCTAACTTAAATTTATTCAAGCTTCTCTCATTGATGTTTTGCTATACTTAAAAGTATGAGTTTTCAAGACAAAGTATATGCAGTTGTGAGAGAGATCCCCAAAGGTAAAACCATGTCATATAAGCAAGTTGCCAGTGCCTGCGGTTCACCTGGGGCGTCTCGTGCTGTAGGTAATATATTGAACAAAAACTACGATCCCTCCATACCATGCCATAGAGTAGTGCGCTCAGACGGGGCAATTGGTGGCTACAACCGAGGAGCAGAAAAAAAACTGCAGATTCTCAAAAAAGAGCAAGCAATATAAGGTTTTTTCAGCTAGTTCTCAGACTCAGAGATTATGCTATCTATAGCACCAATTTTAAATCATTAAAGAAATCAAAAAAAGCCTCAAAGGCAGGGTGCAAAAGTATGTAAATTAATATATTTGAGAGGGAGGTGAACGCGATGAAGAAGAGAGTACTACGACAAATAAGAAAAATGCCACAGAATCTACTAAGAGACAAGCAGATTATGGAAGACATTTTAGATGAGATGGCTACCAAATGGGCGGTAAAAACCGAACGTTTGCAAAGCAAAGCATTGGGGAGAATGCAAACAAAGACTAAATAGTTGTTAAATAGCTAAGATAAAACTAGTGAGAAGGGAAACAAATTTTGATTACCGTAGATGTCTGACATACGGGCGTGTGAAATAATCATTCGTCCGTATGTGCTATTTACGGCCCCTTATCCACTTTCACCCTAGAGTCCACCTAGGGTTTTTATTTGCTATAATACAGTTATGAATAAAACAACGATCTTTTCTTGGAACGTCAACGGCGTACGGGCAGTAATCAACAAAGGTGAGTTTGCCAAGTTTATCAAAACATATCAACCAGATATATTGTGCCTGCAAGAGACCAAAGCCAAGCAAGACCAGGTTGAGATTGATCTAGCAGACTATAATGAGTATTGGAACTCTGCAGAGAAACCAGGCTATAGTGGTACGGCCATACTAAGCAAGACGAAGCCGATCCAGGTAATAAACGGATTACCAGACGAGATTGTTGAAAAATACGATATGGAAGATGATTATGGGCACCCCAACAAAGAGGGTAGAGTATTGACTGCAGAATTTGAAAAGTTTTATGTCGTAACTGTTTACACACCCAACACTAAGGGTGATTTAAGTCGCGTGCCTTTGCGGCACCAGCATTGGGACCCGGCTTTCTTGGAGTACTGTAAAGAGTTAGAAAAAAATAAGCCAGTGGTTTTTTGTGGTGATCTTAATGTGGCCCATACAGAAGATGATCTTGCTCGCCCCAAGCCCAATATTGGCAAGAATGGTTTTACAGATGAGGAGCGTGAAGGCTTTGATAATTTTGTAGCAGCTGGTTTTGTTGATACCTTTCGTATTTTTACTAAAGGCAATGGCCATTATAGTTGGTGGACTCACTGGGCTAATGCTCGAAGTAACAATGTGGGATGGCGCATAGATTACCTTTTGGTTTCAGGCAAGATAAAGCATAATGTAAAAGACTCTAGTATTCACACTGAGCAGATGGGTTCTGATCACTGTCCGGTCAGTATTACTCTTGATATTTAATTACTAATCAGGTACAATAACTCTCATTATGTCTAAGAAAACCCAAGAACAAATTGTTATACTCAAAAACAAAGCGACCGGTAGTCGCTACTACACCCGTAAAAACCCAAAAAATACAGTTGATAAGATAGAGCTGAAAAAATTCGACCCTGCAACTCGTAAGGTTGAAACTTTCGTAGAAGTAAAAGCCAAACTCAAATAAAAGATCATAAATAATTCCCCGATCATTATTATGGTAATTATCTAGCTCTTGGAGTGCAAAACTGATACAATCGGTGGTATGAAAAAATACTTACCCACTATTCTTATTGTTGTAGTTGTACTCGTTGCAGTAGGCTTTATTGTCAGGGCTTTATTGAGTCCAGACTCACAGACTGCCGACAACACCAATCAGCCTATCACACCAGCAGAAACTGCTGCCCTCAAGCAAGGCGGAACAGTTGGGAACCCGAATAGTAAAGTGGTGCTCACTGAGTTTGGTGACTACCAGTGCCCAGCATGTGGGGTTTGGCACCCATATATTAGAGATACAATTATTCCTCAATATCAAGATAGGGTATTGATAGTATTCAAAAACTTTCCTCTAGAGATGCACAAAAACGCTCAGGCTGCTGCACAAGCAGTTGAAGGCGCAGCACTACAAGGTAAATTCTGGGAGATGCATAATATTGTGTATGATAATCAAAAGAATTGGGAAAACGAAAGTAACCCAAACCAAAAGTTTGAAGACTATGCACGGCAAATAGGGCTAAATGTTGATCAATGGAAGAAAGACCGAGACTCAGCAAAAGTAAAAGATCTCATTAAGGCCGATGTAGAGCTAGGAACAAAGTTAAACCTTCCTGGTACGCCTGCATTCTTAATTAACGGCGTTATTCAGCAGCCAAAAGCTTTTGAAGATTTAAAAAATGCACTCGATCAAGCACTTGCGCAAAATCAGTAATACACTATTAGTGTTACTTGGTCTATCAGCTATTGTTGGGTTGATAGATTCGTTGTATCTCACGATTACTCACTACACTAATGCTTTGGTGCCATGTAATTTTACACACGGCTGTGAAACTGTTTTGCGAAGTAGTTATTCAGAGATTCTTGGGATGCCTGTTGCTGCATTTGGAGTAATATTTTACATTGTGGTTCTTAGTGCAAGTATATTTTTCATTCAACACAAGATGTTTCACTGGTGGCTAGTTATATGGGGACTTATAGGGTTTACTTCAACGCTATATCTATTCTATATTCAAGCTTTTATTCTGCACGCCTTTTGCCAGTACTGTTTGCTTTCGGCTGCAACTTCAACAACCGTATTTATACTTTCTATCATGCTATACTTTATGCATAACAAAAAAGGAGAATCCCATGACGAGTAAAGCCGATCACATTATTGAATTCTACGGAGAGACCTGTCCCCACTGTCTTAGTATGAAGCCTGTTGTTGCAAAAATAGAATCAGATAAAGGTATTAAAATTCAGCAGTTAGAAGTCTGGAATAATGAAGAAAATCAGAAGATAATGCAAAAATACGAAGACATTATCGGAGAAGCCTGCGGAGGTTTTGCTGCAGTACCGGCTTTTGTAAATACCAAAACCAACCAAGCTTTGTGCGGTGCTCATGATGAAGCTGACATTATTGCTCTCATTAATGGCGAAGATTGCACAGGTAATGTTTGTATGCCACACACTAAGATGAAAAAATAATTTCTCTCTTGCCAAATATTTGAATCTCTTGAAGCCAACACTCTTATCAGATACAATAGAAGCATAAGCTTTTAAAGGAGAACTGCCCCCTATGAGTACTATAAGAGTCGCAATTAATGGTTTTGGTCGCATTGGCCGTAATTCCTTTAAGATTGCTTTTGCAAAAAAAGACATCGAGATAGTGGCAATTAATGACCTTACAGACAATGCTACCCTGGCACATCTCTTGCGTCACGATAGTAACTACGGTCACTATCATAAAAAAGTCACTAGTGATGAAAAGAACTTAATTGTTGATGGTAAGAAAATTTTAGTATTGGCTGAAAAAGACCCAAGCTTGCTACCGTGGAAAGAACTTAAAATAGATGTAGTAATTGAATCAACTGGATTCTTTACTACTAGAGAAGGACTTGAATTACACATTAAAGCTGGTGCAAAAAGAGTAGTGCTTTCTGCTCCTGAAAAACACGATGATGCAAGTAATGAAAAGCATGATACTTATGTGATTGGTGCAAACCATGACAAGTTAGACCCAAAACATACTGTAATATCAAATGCTAGTTGTACTACCAACTGTATTGCTCCAATTATGGCTGTACTTAGTAAAGAGATTGGTATTGAAAAATCTCTAATGACAACGGTTCATAGTTATACGGCCAGCCAAGTACTGCAGGATGGACCCAACAAAGATTTACGTGAGGCCAGAAGTGCCGCTGAAAATATAGTACCTACCAGTACCGGTGCGGCTATAGCTGCTGCATTAACCGTTCCAGAGCTAGAAAATAATTTTGACGGAATGAGTATACGTGTACCTACCCCTGTCGTCTCTCTTAGTGATATTACCTTCTTAGCCAAGCGTGATACCACTCCAGAAGAAATTAATAAAATTCTGCAAAAGGCCTGTAAAACTACTCATAAAGGAATAATAGACTGTACTGAAGAAGAATTGGTTAGCAGGGACTATATTGGCGATCCTCATAGCTGCATAGTTGATATCAAGCTGACCAAAGTAGTTGCGGGAAATCTCTGTAAGGTTGTTGCATGGTATGACAACGAATGGGGTTACTCCAACAGATTGGTAGAAATGGTGCAGCACGTAGGAAAGTCGATAAAATAACAATGGTAAAGGTCTACATTGCTTCTGACCATGCTGGGTTTGTAAAAAAACAAGAGCTTGCTCAAAAACTAAGTGAGAGTTTTGAAGTAATTGATTTGGGCCCAGAAGAGATAGACCCCAAAGATGATTATCCTATTTTTGCAGAGCGTGTGGGTAATGCAGTCATTGAAGATCCTGGTAGTTATGGAGTACTTGTATGCAAAAGTGGACAGGGCATGGAGATTGCCGCAAATAAAGTTGATGGGGTACGGGCTGCCTTGGTTTGGAACAAGCACTTAGCAATGGAGACGAGAAACGACAATGACAGCAATATTATGAGTCTACCAAGTGGTGAACTCAGCATTGAAGAAATGTTTGAAATCACTACAACTTTTCTTACCACGCCGTTCTCTGGAGCCGGGCGGCACAAGCGTCGTCTAGATGAGATAAGAGATATTGAAGAGGAGCAGGCATGACGAAGATAGTACCTGCGCTACTAGTCAGTAGTATTGAAGAGTACAATGCCACGCTCAGAAAAGCACGTCAATTGACCAATAGATTTCACATAGACATTATTGATGGCAAATTTGTAGACAACCAAACAGTAATGCCACATGACATTCAAAAACAAGTTGATAACAAAATGGACATGCATCTTATGGTAGAAGATCCGTTATGGTTTGCTCGTGAATGCATTAGTTTAAATCCCCATATTGTAATCGTGCAATATGAGAGTAGTGGCGATGTGGTAGGGGCACTCGAGCTTATCTCCAAGAGTGGCTTTCGAGCTGGCATCTCGATCAACCCAGAGACATCTGTTGATATGATAAAGCATCTTCTACCACTACTTAGCTATGTACAGATTATGGGCTATCAGGCGGGTTTTGCAGGTACTAAGTTTGAACGATCAGTGCTGGACAAACCTGGCCTAATAAGAGCAATAGTACCAGGTATGGAAATAGGTCTAGATGGTGGTGTGAATGATAAGACAATTGGTGCAATCGCCAAGGCAGAATTTGATGTAATTAACGTTAATTCATTCTTATTTGACAATCCAGACCTAGACACACTCAGTGCGTATTCACTACTTATGGAAAAAACCCTATGATTACACTCAATCACCAGGAGCTCGAGCTTAAGGCAGACAATATCAGGCAAGATATATTACGTATGCTAGCCCATGCTGGCAGTGGTCATAGTGCCGGATCACTTGGCATGGCCGATGTATTTACAGCCTTATTTTTTGGTGGCTTACTCAATTACAATCCCAAGAATCCAGATATGCCC
Organism: uncultured Candidatus Saccharibacteria bacterium; assembly: GCA_964397085.1. Classification (GTDB taxonomy): domain Bacteria; phylum Patescibacteriota; class Saccharimonadia; order CAILAD01; family BJGX01; genus CAILAD01. The sequence goes on along the minus strand of CAYNHH010000005.1, from coordinate 4,336 downwards.
AAGCGCGACCGCTTGGTACTAAGTAATGGTCACATCAATCCAGTCCTATATGTAGCTATGGCTCACGCCGGATATTTTCACCGTGAAGAGCTAAAAACCTTAAGACAGTTTGGCACTCGATTACAAGGTCACCCCGAGAGAACCCGACTACCTGGTTTGGAAACTACAAGCGGGCCATTGGGCTCTGGCTTAAGTCAGGCAGCCGGTATGGCTTATGGCCTTAAGATGGATGGCAACAAAGGACAACATGTATTTTGTCTTACCAGCGACGGTGAGCATGATGAGGGTAACACCTGGGAGGCCGTAATGTTTGCTGGCAAAAACAAGTTGCGCAACCTGACTACAATTGTCGATCGAAACAACATTCAAATAGATGGTTTAACCGAAGATGTAATGCCACTCGAGCCCTTCGCAATGAAGTACCAAGCCTTCAATTGGCACGTGATTGAGATTGATGGTCATAGTTTTGAACAAATAGCAGGTGCCGTAAATCAAGCTAAGGCAATTTTTGAAAAACCAACTTGTATTGTCGCCCACACCATACCAGGAAAAGGTGTTGATTTTATGGAGTTTGATTATCGTTGGCATGGTATACCGCCAGGCAAACAAGAAATACCTGGTGACCCTCAGCCAAAGGATCAGCTCAAGGTCGCACTTGCCGAGCTTCGAACTCTAAAAGGCAAGATTAAAAGTGAGCATGAATAATGAAGATCAATACTAGCCAACATTTGAATCCAGAAATATTCACAGACAAAATTGAGCAAATACCTAATCGTAAAGGTTTTGGTGAAGGACTTTTAGCAGCAGGTAAAGTTGATGACTCTATTGTGGCATTGTGTGCTGATCTGACCGAATCGACCCAAATGGAAGCTTTCAAACAAGAATTTCCGGAGAGGTTTGTAGAGATTGGTGTAGCTGAGCAAAACCTGGTAACAATCGGTTCTGGTTTAGCAGCTGTGGAAAAAAAACCGTTTGTTACAAGTTATGCAGGCTTTTCTCCGGGTAGAAATTGGGAGCAGATTCGTACGACCATTTGTCTAAATAATCGCAACGTTAAAGTAGTAGGCTCTCACGCTGGAGTATCTGTTGGCCCTGATGGCGCTACTCATCAAATGCTTGAAGACATAGCACTTATGCGAATACTACCCAATATGACAGTAGTGGTACCTGCCGATAGTATCGAGGCACGCAAAGCTACTGAGGCACTTGCCAAGACTACCACTCCAGCATACATACGATTGGCTCGTGAAAAAACTGCCGTTTTTACCACTACCAAAACACCATTCGAGATAGGTAAGGCTCAAGTGCTGATTGAAGGTTGCGATATAACAATCATCGCCTGCGGGCCGTTAGTCTATGAGGCCATGAAAGCCGCAAAAGTCCTCGATGAATCAAACATTTCTGTAGAAGTAATAAATTGTGCCACCATCAAGCCTCTAGACACCTCTACTATTATAGCCAGTGTCAAAAAAACCGGTCGAGCCATTACTATAGAAGAAGCACAAGTAGCTGGGGGGCTCGGAGGGGCAGTAACCGAAGCATTGTCTGTAGAATATCCTGTGCCAGTAATGCGCATTGGAGTGCAAGATAGATTTGGTCAATCTGGCACTATTGATGAGCTTTGGAAAGAATATGGTCTGGATAGCGATGCAATTATTGTAGCTGTACAGAAAATGATGAAGAAGGTGATCTAGACATGAAAAAGTCGTTTGGTGTCGTTGGCTCAGCAGCGGTAGATATTTACGCAGTCTCAAGGTATTTTAAGCCACAAGTTACCAATAGACATCAGCAAATTGTTATTGATCATGGTAGTCAGATATGGCTAGACAGTACTATCCAAGAACCAGGCGGCAGTGGGTTGTTAGCTGCAATGGTCTTTGCAAGACAAGGCGAGCGGGTGAGTTTGGCTACTAAGACTGGTGCCGATATATTCTCACAAATCATCACTAAGGTAGCTCAAGATGAATCAATAGAGTTATATGATGATCGTGAGACCACCAAGCATCATACAGATTCAATTATCCACCTTACTAGTGAAAAAATAGATCAGACAATCATGCGCTACTCGGGAAGTTTTCTGAGCCTAAGCAGGTCTGACTGCAATAATCTTCCTGAAGATCTGGACTGGCTACATATTGCTACTCTACCAGCAGAAAAATCAATCTTGCAGTACCTTATAAAGATCGCTCAAAAAAGTCACATTGCCTTGTCAATCAACCCCCACTTTATCCATACACTACCATCACGGACACTACTCAAGGTATTACTACAGTGTGAAATTGTCATACTAAATAGAGATGAAGCCTCAATACTGCTTGGGACGTATTGTAATATCGCTCAGGCTGCACACAAGCTCTATGAAATTGGGCTAAAGCATATCGTGGTCTATGATGATAGTGAAGGGGTAGCAGTAGCAACTAATAATCTAATGTATGAAACAATTGGTGTGCAACAAAGCAAAGTCATTGATTCATCTGGTGCAGAAGAAGTATTTGCGGCCGGATATGTATACAAATATTTGCATAGTCAAGATATCAATCAGGCGCTGACGTTTGGTTTGGCACAGGCGAGCTCGGTGGGGTTGATTGCTGGAGCAAGAGCTGGAATTTTGAAAAATCCCGTTCTCGAACCCATAAAAGTGGAACAATACGAATTTAAAGAGGAGATATTATGAAAGACAGCATAGACATATTAACGATAGGTGACGTTGTAACAGATGCATTCATTGAGCTACTACCATCAGAAGCCGAGATAGAACATGATCAAAAGCGCCATCCTTTGCTGTGTATGACCTATGGTACTAAGATACCTTTTCAAGAGGCAATAATTATCAATGGCGTAGGTAATGCCGCTAACGCTGCGGTAGCCTGTGCGCATATTGGCCTACATACCGCCTACATGGCTGATATTGGCGACGATAGAGTAGGACAAGATATTGTGAAGGCCCTGCATGAGCATGGTGTTTCAACTGAGTTTATCCATAGTCACCACGGTTTTAAAAGTAATTATCACTATGTATTGTGGTATGGTGCTGATCGAACAATTCTAATTAAACACGAAAACTACCCATATAAGTGGCCTGAAATTCGCGACTATCAAAAGCCAGATTGGATATACCTTACTTCTATTGGCGAAGCTGGAGAAGTGATTCATGAGGGTCTTACACATTTCCTAGAAAATAATCCTAGCATCAAATTATCATTCCAACCAGGTACTTTCCAGATACGCGAAGGCACAAAAAAACTCCACAAGCTCTATGCTAGAACTACAATCTTTACCGCCAACAAAGAAGAATTTCAACAAATTCTTAATTCTGACTCTAATGATGAAAAAACTCTAATTGCCAAAATGCATCAATTGGGGCCAAAAACCGTCCTTCTGACAGATGGCCCTAAAGGTGCCTTTGCATCAGACGGCTCTCAAATAGTCTTTATGCCACCTTACCCAGACCCGAAGCCACCGGTTGATCGGACTGGCGCCGGTGACGCCTATGCTAGTACATTCACTGCCGCCATTACTCTGGGAATGAGCCTAGAGGATGCGCTGGCTTGGGCGGGTATCAACTCTATGAGCGTTGTACAACAAATAGGCGCCCAAGCAGGACTACTCAGCAAGAGAGATATTCATGCACTGCTCAAAAAGGCCCCCAAGAGTTACGTCGCAAAGAAACTATAGTTTGGTATAATAGTACTTATGGTATATGACTTAATAATTATTGGTGGTGGTCCAGCTGGAATGACAGCTGGAATATACGCTGCACGCAAAAAACTCAAAACCCTCATGCTTACTCGTGATATTGGTGGCCAAGCTGCCTGGAGCAGTGATGTCGAAAACTACCTAGGATTCACTATGATTACTGGCGCACACCTGGTAGAAAAATTTGAACACCATGTTGAGCAGTTCAAAGATGTTCTTGAGCTACGTTTGGTCACAAAGGGAGTCACAGAAATTAAGAAAGAAAAGAGTTATTTCTCAGTACATACTGGTGATGGACACAGCGAACACGCCAGGGCAGTTATAGTGGCCGGCGGTAAGTTACCACGTCCACTGGGTGTAGTAGGAGAAAAAGAATTTTTAAACCGTGGTGTTACCTATTGTGCATGGTGCGACGGACCATTGTTTGCCGGTAAAGACGTGGCCATAATTGGCGGCGGTAATTCTGCATTAGATGCTGCACTGAATATAGAGCGGACAGTGAAATCGATTGTAATGATTAATGTCACCCCAGACCTCACTGGCGACCCTGTAATGATCGATAAGATCACTTCAGCGCACCATATTAGGGTACTCAACGACACAGAGGTGGTAAAGATCAACGGTGAAAAGTTTGTAGAAT
>CAYNHH010000004.1:3436-32658 GCA_964397085.1 uncultured Candidatus Saccharibacteria bacterium | reverse complement strand
AGCACCTAGTTGAATATGATGATGTTATGAATTCACAGCGTGAAATTATCTATAAGAAACGACGTAATTTCTTGCAATCTAAGCAATTAAGAGAAGAAGTACTCAACTCTATCAAGCAAGAATTTGAAACGATCGTGCATAGTCATACTAGCGCGAGCACCGGCATGGTTGAAATTGAAGAAGTGGAAAAACAAGCTCAGACTGTATTGCCTCTACCCAACAATTGGGCAAAGAATCTCAATACAAAGTTACCTGATGACTTAATAAATAACCTGACGGACTTTGCTACAAAAGAGTACGAAGCCCGTGAAAAGCAGTTTGGGAGTGAGACGATGCGGCTCATAGATAAGCTCGTAAGTCTTAAGGTAGTTGATACTGCTTGGTTACAGCACTTAGAAACAATGGATCACTTGCGTGACGGCATTGGCTTGCGTGGTTATGGTCAACGTGACCCACTGGTAGAATATAAATCAGAGGCATTTCGGTTGTTCAAGCAACTTCAGGCTGGAATGTCGGCAGAAATTGCCACCACAATATTTAAAGTACAGTTCCAGGCTGATGCGCCAATAGAAGCACCAAAGACTGAAATTACCGAAGGTGCTAAGTATGCCAAGAGTAATATTAGCTCTGAAGATGTAGTCACTACAAAAAAATCTCGTAACAAAGTTAATCAGTCTACAAGCGTTGATGCTCGTGGGCCAGTAAAGCTAGCTCCAATCAGAAAAGGTAAAAGTAAAAAGAAGAAAAAACGCTAATGTATGGGCCTCCCAAAGAAAAGAAAGTACAGTCTGTTCTTGTAAAGCTTGGCATTGGCTTTGGAGTATTGGGTGTGATTGCAATGATTACTGCGGTAGGTTGGTTGATTGTAAAAGTTACCCAAGACACACCACAACCTTCTTCTACGGCCAGTTCTGCACCAAAAACTGATAATGGTAGCGGATTGAGTCTAGGTGATGCCAGTGGTACTGGTACCAATAATGATATTGCTTTGCAAGGAATTACCCAATCAGGTGGGGGCACGGCACAGTCACAATCTAGTCAACAAGCGCAAACTCAAAAAAGCATTCCAGCACCCGGCGCGGCGCCAACCGCCCAAGACCCCAAGCCTGTTCGTAGTCAAACTTTACCCAATGGCTTAAAGATCGACGAGTATGTGTATGGTACGGGTGAACGTGCAACTAAGCAGGGGGATACTGTGGCTGTGCATTATGTAGGCTACTTAACGAATGGACAGGTTTTTGATACCTCACTTAAGGGCGAGAAAAAACCATTTGCATTTAAGCTGGGTACTGGTCAAGTAATTCAAGGTTGGGATATTGGCCTGCAAGATATGCACCTCAACTCGGTTCGTCGCATTACTATTCCTGCGGCGCTTGCATATGGTGCAAAGGGATATCCACCATCAATCCCGGCTAATGCAACATTGATATTTGATGTCCAGTTGATGGCTATACAATGAGAAAGATTGCGATAGTTGGCGGAGGTGTAGAGGGCGCAGGTAACTATCGATATTATTCATCGCAACCCAATACTTCGATTACTATTAGGGACCAAAATGAGTTGCAACCAGCAGATTTTCCAAAAGCTGAAATAATTTGCGGTACAGACTACCTCAGTGATCTAGAACAATATGATTTGATTGTACACTCGCCTGGTATCCGTCCAGATAAGCTGAAGGTAAGCCCAGCAAAAATTACTACCGCCACCCAAGAGTTTTTTGATCAATGCTCGGCACCTGTTATTGGTGTGACCGGTTCTAAAGGAAAGGGCACCACTGCAAGCCTCGTTGCAGATTTTCTACAAGCCGATGGTAAAAAAGTACATTTGATAGGAAATATTGGCAAACCTGCTCTTGATGAGTTGGCAAATATAGAGCCCACAGATTGGGTAGTGTATGAATTGTCCAGCTTTCAATTGATGGAAATTACTCAGAGCCCACATATTGCAGTGCATCTGATGTTTGAGCCCGACCACCAAGATTGGCATAGAGATATGGATGAGTACCAAGATGCAAAAGCAAACATATTTCGTTTTCAAAAAGCCGACGATATTGCCGTCTATTATGCTGGGTCTAAGCAAGTAATAAAATCAGTTGAGCTGTCTGGCTCGACTACAAAAATACCTTTTGATAGAAATGGCGAATTCAGTATTGGTGCATATGTAGTTAATCAAACGATAATGTTTGGAACCGAAGTAATTGCCAATACCAAGAATGTAGCTCTAGTGGGTGATCATATGCTCGACAATGTTTGTGCCGCAGTGGCTGCAACCTACCATCTTATTCAAGGTCGTGAAATATACTCCCAAGTACTTAGTCGTTTCACGGGTCTGCCGCACCGTTTGCAAGTAGTGGCGGAAAAAGACGGGGTTCTATACATTGATGATTCCATATCTACTATTCCTACCACTGCAATTGCTGCAATTAGAGCATTTAAGCAACCAAAACTGCTGATTCTTGGAGGTTCTGATAAGGGTAATGATTTTGATGAGCTAGCCCATATAGTAGCCAAAAATTCTGTAAAAAAAGTCTATCTTATTGGGGCAATGGCAGAAAAAATTGCTCTCTCCCTTGATGCGGCTGGGTACAACGATTACCAAAAGTATCGTGATCTAGAAGATGCTATTAAATCAATCAAATTTGATTCTCAAAAAGGCGACGTAGTACTCCTCAGTCCTGCATGTGCTAGCTTTGACATGTTTACTAGCTACTCTCAGCGAGGTGATGATTTCACTCAGCTTGCTAAAAATTTATAAATATCTTGACTTAGTTGTGTATTATTCTTATGATGGATATAAGCATAAGTACTCACGATAATATAAGGAAATTCTATGGCAGACCAAGTAGACCAAGCAACGGCAGAAATACAAACATTTGATTCGCAGGCGTTGGATATTTTTGCAGAAAACTTACTGATTGAAAAAGGTGCTTATCGTCTAGACCCTGAGACTATTGGTGGAATGAAGAAGGAAATTACTGAGCGTCTAGAGCTTTTAGTAAATAAGGTTTCACTCGAGGCTTTATCAGAAGAAGACCTAGTCGGGTTTAATCGGCTTCTTGACGAAGGTGCAGACCCAGAGAAGATGCAGTCATTTATCGCAGAAAAGGTACCAGATATCAAACAGCGTCTTATGGACGCTCTGTACCGTTTTAGATTAGTGTATTTAGGAATTAAGTAATACTTTATTATGCCAGAAAATCACCCAGAACAAGGCGTTGCATCCAATGATGTACACGGAGCGGCTGCAGCTGAAAAAACTGCCCAAGAGTTGAAAGCTATTGCTGATGAAGCAAAAGAAGCTATTGAGGGTTTCAAGCCGACAGCCCCAGAAAAATCAGCCAAAGGTCAGAAAGGCTCTCGCACTAGTGAAAAAAGATCTTGGTTGAAGCCAGAAGCTCCTGCTAGTAAAACTGGGCAACAAGCACGTGAAAAACTTGGTAGTGCATCAATTGATGATTCAGAGCAAGCTAAAATTACAGCTTCACTGGCAAGAGAGAAGCAGTCTGTCACTTCATCTGTCAGCCCTGAAACGTCTCGTGAGTCCAAAGGAATTCCTTCAGAGTTCACTGAGTCTGGTACTTTAGTGATTGATGTCGAATCACCTGCAGGTGGCGTCACTCCTTACGAAATTGAGGTGAAGCCTGGCGATAAGGTGTCTACCCGTCAAAGAGGTGCGGATCTAATCATCACCCATGAGATAGCTACCGGTACAGCTAGGCCTAGAGAGCTAAACGCTAAAGATGTGAGACAACAGAACCCTGATGGTTCGACAAGTTTGATTGATGTTGATTTACAACCCGGCGAAGCTATTTACCAGATAGGCAATAAAGTTGGCATAATGAGTGAGTCTGATACAAGCTTGCGACCACTTAATATTAGTGGTGAGGTTGTTGTGCCTCCTGCAGTCAAGTATATTACGGCTGAAAACAGTGTGACGACTGGTGCTGAATTTAAACCTGGTGTCGAAAAATCATCTGCTCCCGAGTCTCAAGCTTCATCTTCTTCTTCACAAAAGCGGGGCGAGACACCGATTTCTATCAATCCAGATCCACAACCCAATTTTCCAGACCAACAAGGCAGAGATCCATTAATCGCTAATGATATTAAGATGCCAACAGAGACTCCGTCGTCTGCACAAGATGATGATAAAAGATATTTGCCAGTGCCATGGACTGGCGAGCCTGATGATAGTAGGCACTTACCTGTCCCATACGAGGGTGGAGGCGAAATTGAGCAAGTTGATGATCCTCTCCCTGCCCTTCCAGAGGGTTTTGAATATGATGAGCATGGAAACCGCAGACTTGTACTGGGTGCTCTCAATACTACTGACTCAGAAAATAGAGAAAAGCGTCAAGCCGGTACTGAAGCACTGGCTGAACGAGGCAATGAGTCTAATCAGAAATTGGTAGATTATTTGGCGAGTAAGCCAGGTGGAAGACTTTCAAAAGCCGCTTGGTCAGTACTGTATCGCACCATGCACCCAATTGATACTGTAGAAAATGCCTTTGTGCAGCGACTTGGGAGTGATTATTTTCGTAGAAAATTTGGTGATAATGCTTTAGAAGACGGTGAAATACAGGCAGGACTTGATTTAGGAAAAGATATCTCAATTCGCAGGATGTTTGAGGCAGGTACAAGAGGTGACACAGAGAAGATTCATACTGGCGAACAAGTTATTGGTCAAGAAAATCCTGAGCTTGTGCAATTTCGTGAGGATATGTCAGGACTAATTCATGACTATGTTACTGGTGCAATCACTCAGGAAAATTTCAATGAAGCTACAAATAGAACACTTGCTAACCTGAGTTGGATCGATTCTCGTACTTCACAAGGTGGTGAAATAGTGGCACAACGAATTGATAATATAAAAGAGATTGCTGAGTACTATCGCGGTATCTACGGTCATGCTATGTCAATTGAAGCAATTGATGCCGAGCTAGCAAATATGCATATTGTAACAGGAGAGGTACAGCTAGGAGTGCGTACAGAAGCACAGGGCAGAGACGAAATAATTGATAGAACTATCGAGCGCCTGGCTGATACCAAGGTGGGTGCTTTGGTAAATGAAGCTACTCTGGGCTTGGCTGTAGCTGGAGTCTATTCTGCAGCTAAGTGGTTTTCGCAACGTGGAGCTAGTAAAGTTGCAGCTGCAGGTGCTGTAGCAGTGGTAGGTGGTGTCGGCTTTACTGCAGCAGTTCCAGTCGTACTTGCCGGGGCAGCAGTTGCCGGTGTAGTCGCAGCTTTTCGTGAGCGTCACACTAGCAGAGTAGAACGTGCAGGAGTAGGTAGACAGCGGGCAGTAGGTGAGCAGGATGCTACTGGTCAAGAGCTTAACGCACCACGACGAGCTGAGCTTCAATCTACTTTATATGAGATGACTACTGCTGAGTCTATTACGGGTGACGGTGAAGCTTTATTCAATACCTCTATTGCTGAAATGGCAGCACATGGTGAATTGAGCCAAGGCACAGCACAATCGCTATTGGATTTCTACGTACAGAATCGAGTACTTACAGAGATTTCTGACCAAGAAAGCATTGATCTTATACAATATAGCGCTAGTGATACCGTAGAACATCAAAGACTTGCACTCGATACTGCAGCAGTTACTGCCAGGCAAGCTCTAGAAGATTATGTGTCTCGTAATCCTGATTTCTTAACAAATAACGGCGCTACTACTCTAGAAGAACTATTTGATAACCGAAAAGATATAATCAATACAGAATTACATGAACGTACGGGCGGTATTGATGAGCTTGATAGAACTTTCAATAGAATCACTCGAAGTCGCGCATTCAGAACGGCTATGGTAACGACAGCCGTAGGGCTGGTAACTGGCGGAGCATTGAAGGAAATCAAGAGCTTAACTATGGGAGGCCCTGGTGTGCTTTCTCATGCTGCTACAAGTACGATTCCTCAAGGCAATGGTGCGTCAGTTGCAGAAATAGGCGGTGCACCTGCTAGCTATGAACTAGGTAAAAATGTTATTGCATTTGCTGGTAATGAGCTCAAGCTACCCAAAGGCTTAGAATTTCATTCACTTGGCAATGGTAATTTTAGTGTCATAGAGAGTGGTTCGGGGCAAACATGGGTAGACCATGTAACGGTCAACCCTAACGGCTCGCTCACTGAAGAGACCTTAAATCAGTTTCATGCACACCAAGTCAATATCTCATCAGCTCATGGCTTGATTGACTTGGGTCCTACAGAGCATACAGTTGGCATTGACGAGTACCGTACTGCTCATCCTGAGAGGTTTACTGAGATCACTCGTCAGTGGGAAAATAATAACACGCCAAAATTTGATCTAAATGAGCTTCGTGGCCACGTGCGTGTAGAAAATAACGAAATTGTGCTTGATATGTCACACATGACACCGGATGGCTCTTTCAATAGTGCAGGGGCCGTTAATGCTGTTGGCGGATTCCAGTCTGGTCAAGCACACTTTTTGTTCTCTATCGATCAGGCTCACCAAAGTACTCCTCTAGATCTTCCTGTAGGTACTGATGGAATGGTGCACTTACCACTTGGTTCTGAAGACGCCAAGAATCTGTTTGATATTTCTCCAGATGGCCAGTGGCATCTAAAGGCTGCATACTGGGAAATTGGTTTGCCAGCTGGCACCAATGCTAACGGTGTGGAATCATACAATATTCTGGCAACGGCCGTCGGTGATAACAACGCTGGATCTATGACTACTTACACTCCTAATCTTCACGAGACTACTCAGACCATCATTGATGCTGTGCCTCCACAGGTTCCTGTTCCAACCCCCGTACCGGGAGAAATGCTGCTGGTTGACCCATGGTTCTTACCATGGAGTACTCGACGTACAGTTGAAAATGTTCGTCCTCAAGAACTACCCCAAGATGTAGATCCTCAGGTAACCACACCAGATGTCACACCACCAGTATTAGAACCAGGGCCTACAGTCGAGCCGCCTCGTGTCATTGACCCAACTGTGGTACCACCAGTAATCGAACCTCCTATCCCTGGTCCACCAGAGTTAAACCCAGGACCACCTATAGAAACACCCCCTGGTGAGTCTGATCCTATAAATAATGATATTGAACTACCTCCGCGCGATACTCGTAAGCAAACCCTACAGATATTTGGTGGGAACATCAAAAGATCCTCTATAAAAATCCATTCGCTGATTGCTGTGTTAATTAATGATATTGAGAACACCGGTAACATTGCTATTGCAAATACTGGCGACGTAATACAGGTAGTGGTTAATGGTGATGTATTTCTTGATGTAGATGCTGGACCTAACCCAACTGAGGCTGATATAAGAAGGGCAGTTGTCGAGAAAGTTACTTCACAGTTTGAAGCTACTGCTGTGGCAGCTCAGAGTGGTGATATTTCGAGCAAGCAGGTTGAGGATGCACGATCGAGTGTTGGAGTGATAAATAATCTTTTACAGGGCGAAGCTAGCGAGACGAAACGTGAACTTCAAACCGAGCTTGCAAGCGTTGTGAGTAAACTCCAAGAGCTCCAAAGATTTATTAGTGGTGAAACATTGACAGCTCAAGATCTTGTGGGGGTTGCGCGTACCTGTATTGATACTATGCAACAATTCTCATTAATATCTGGTGCGGTAGAATTTGAAGACCCTGATAAGCCGGGTGAAACTTTCGACCCTAGGACTACACTAAGAATTATGACAGGCCAGTTGTCACGAGTCGAGAAGGGTCAAAATATTGATCTAGAAAAATCCGCTGCAAATGCGAGAAAACTTGCTGTAATTTTTGCAGTCTACCGCGAATTTGTAGAAGAAGCAGCTAATAGAGAAATCGATGCAAGGGTAAGTGATAACGGTGCTGTAAGAGAAGAGGCTATTGAGGCAGTTAGTGAAGAACTTGAATCACAGGAAGACATGCTTAAGGGTGTAAATGTTGCACTAGAAAGTACAGGCGTGTATTAGTTAGTAAATTTTCACTTTTTCTAGATGTGAGAAAAGCTTAAACCTATTGACAAATTACCCAGTTTGTAGTATGCTCCATGAGATGGGTTTTTCTATCTCTAACGGGTTAGACCAACCAAGTATCTTCATATTCGTACAATCTACTAAAACAAAAAGTTTTGACTTTTTGTGGAGGAGGTGTAAATGCTGGCTGGTGAGGTTGTGCCTATCAGTCATGCAAGAGCAATATGGTACAAACTTACTTTCAGAGGTAAGTATGTCACCAAAGGTGCTTACCCATATACCAACCCATACTGTCCCCAGGATGAATCTGAAAGGATTCCCATGCCCAAGAAATCACTCGCAACTTGTCAGAGCCTTCAGGAGCTTCCTGATGCAATGATCGCAGCCCAAGGTGCTGTACCTGAAGGAGTAACTGTGCAAGACGATGATGCGGCTGTAGCTGATCTCGCTCGTAGAGCGAGGGAAGTGCTAGACCCTGCCAAGAAGGCTGATGATTCTGAAGTAGTGGAAGTTCCAGATCGCATTGGTACCCACTACACGGCTGCTGGCTTGGCCAGAGTGTTGACTGCAGAAATGGACAGAGAGTTTACTGTTGACCAGGTGCTGATGCTTGATTGGTCTGGTAAGCAAGATGCAGATGCTGAGCTGAAGACCGAACCTGGTGACACAGTCTCTATGACACGAGTAAGGTGGGCTCTCAAGAACCAACCATCTGAAGTTGTGGAGCCCTCTGCACAAGAAGTGTGGATGGACATCCTGCGAACATTTCTTCTTACCTGCTCAACTGTGGGTGTTGGGGAATTCCACCTCTACGGTGAGAGAGTTTTTTATCGCCCTACCACGTTTAATCGTGTCTGGATCACCCCTGATGCACTCAAGGTTGCGTACCCGTCGATTGACAGTACTGATCATGAGATTTTAGTGGTGATTCCTGGTGCCGAACATGTGAATCCTGAGGATCTTGAATCGGTGATGGATGCGCTCGATGTGCGATTTACCGACGATGATGGCACTCGTAGGGATGCTTGGCTAGTCAGCAAGACTTACCAAGATGATCTACGGCGTGAGTGGGATGATGACACTGCCACTTTCTGGAGTGAGTTCAACCGGGCTGTCGGTGAAGTGCTTGGCATTCCATTGAGTGACAGTGGTCGCGACTACCTTGCTCGCAGGATTGTCTCTATTCAGCTACTCAGTGGTGCAGTGAACATTGATGATCTTTTGGGGCTTACCCCTCAGAAGCTCATTGAGCTCGATCCGCACTACGTGGAGCGACCCAGTACTTCTCCGCCTGCAAAGCAGAAGACCAACATTCCGCGGGCTCCAGTTGTTGCGCAGAAGGATGAAGTGCAGTCCTCTGACGAAGCGGTAGACAAGATCTTTGACCGTGCAACTGACGCATTTCTGGACGTTCTTGAGGCGAGTGGGGTTTTCGACTCGCTCAGTGATGTTCAGATTGCAGCCAAGTTTGCCGAGATCTTGAAGTAGTATTTGTACGTGTATCCTGATTCCTACCGTGAGCCCTTGGGCTTGCGGTAGGAATCAGAATTTTTGTTTAATCATGCGGTAGCAAAGACATTTTTGCTGTCGTGCACTTACACAAAATCTATCCAACAACCCACAAGGGGACAATGATGGGACCGAAGTCACTTGCCGATAATCTCGCCGAGCGCCGAGCTCGACGTGCAGCAGAAAGGGCAGAAGTAGTGGCACCAGATGAAGTTGTCGAAGATCAGGTTGAAGACTTGAGCGGTGTGCAGAGTGAAGAAGTTGCTGAGCCAAGTGCGTTCACCTCAAACGATTTGGTCGTGATGGTCTTGAACTACCACAGCTCAGCAGAGACACTTGACCAGCTCTTTGCCAAGATGAGTGATGATGAAGCGCAGAAGGCATTGAACTCGATTCGTGAGAATCGTGACCGTTTTCCATCGCCACCTGATGATCTGACCAACCTTCTCGCCGTCGTGGCAGAGCTGTTGCGTCATGATCCCCGCTACCAGCAGGTGGTTGCAGGTGATTTGAGTGAAGATCAAGCAAGTTATCTGGAAGCAGTCAGCTTGCCAGGGGCAGCACAGTGCTTTTTGGACAGTGGTTCGTTCAGATCACTGAGCTATCCTGTTGAGGCACATACAAATGCTGATGACGAGGATCTCGTTCTTGACATTGGTGTTGATCTGGAAACTCCAGACGTTGCCGAGACCATTGCGGAACTTGGTGATGTCGGGATGCCCAATGCCGAAGCTTTGCTTGATAAGCAATCTGAACTCAATGCTTCACTTACCGACGGAGTTGTGAAGGCGCATGGACGTCTCGACGAAGTTGAGGGTGTCGTTGCACAGCTTGCAGCCCCTGTGATTGTTACCCAGGAAGACATCGATGCTCAGTCGAGTGCCGATGCCGGTCAGCTACCAGTCGACCTGGAAGGTGACCCGGAATTGAATGCTTCTGTTGTGCCGCCTGTGTTGTATGACCATGCGGATGACCCAGAGTTTGATTCTCAGAGCGGCGACAGTGCCAGTGATGAGGTTGATCTTGATCAGATCTCGGCTGGAGATATCGCCAAGCAACTTGGTATCTCTTGGCCGGATGTGCTCAGCTTGGCCAATCTTGATCAGGGCGATTCATCTACGATGGTGTCGCGTGCTGAAGTTGTGACTGCACTTGATGCGTTGAAGCGTCTCGTTGCTGTCGAGCCTGAAGTGCAAGCGCCCATCGATGTGGTCGTCATCGAGGTGGTTGATGGTTCCGAGGTTGCTGCTCCTGATGATTCTGGGTCTACTGTCCCAGGTGATGAAGTGACTGCTTCTGGCACCATTGACATCTCTGAGGATTTCTTGGGTGAGTTTGTGGCTTCGGCCGATGCTTGCTTGGAGATCTTGAAGTCGATCTAGTATTGGATAGTTAGTTGGTGATTGGAGGGCTCGAAAGAGTCCTCCAATCACAGTTTTTAAAAGGTTTAGTAATCTGGCCACATACAATGACGTATGAGACCAGATACCTGTACCTCATAGAGAAAAGGAGGGGCAAGATGCCCCCATCAGATGCAAGTGATCACCTCAGGCGTGCCCAGGCGGCGCTGGAGGTGCAAAAGAAGTTGAACGTTGCAATGGTTACCGCTACCAAGCGTGTTGATGAGAAGGCTACGCGGGCTCACACCCGTCTTGATGGTCATGACACCGACATCGCCGGTCTTCGTACTGATGTTGATGGTGTTGCGAGTGTCGTGGCAGGCGTGGCTGAGAACCAGGCCACGCATGCCGGCCGTCTGACCAAGCTGAGCGATGACCATGAGGGCACGGTTGCCCGAGTGGGTGTTGTCGAGGACAAGATCAACGGTGGCGGTATCAACTGGATTGGTGCCGTGTCCATCACCGCTCTTGTTGGCGTTGTTGCCGGCATCGTGTTCTACACGCTCGTCATGAATGGTAATTGGGATCCTTTCCTTGCTGTTCAGGATGGAGTGGTTGCTGATGTGAAGGAGAAGGCCCACGCAGCTCTGCTGTATCACGTCTTTGCCTACACCATGGTCACGATGGCGATCACCTTCGCGTTGTGTGTGTGTTTCTTGAAGCCCGATTCGCCCAAGCAGATCAAGCCCAAGAAGCCCGCCGAGGCCAAGACCGAACAGATGCCGGCTGCGGACGCACCCGATGCACCTGTGCGTCCTGATTTGCCGGCACCTCCCGGTGCCAAGCATTCAGCTCGCGTTTGATCATTTGAAGTTTGTTCCTTGTTTTTTCGCTCAAGGGGGAGTAACATCCCCCTTGAGCACATTTCTTACAATTGTTTCGAAAATAGACACATTCTTATATGCTTGCCTAGCATGTAGGAAGGTGGATCGGTTCGAAGGCAAAACCTAGCCCTTGAAAGGGGTGTACCTTGAATACTACAAAGCAAAAAGTTGTTGTTGCAGCCTGTTGTTCGGTATTCGCTCTATTGCTGTTTGGTTTTGTGATCATTGCAAAGCCAACTGATGGTGGAACGACGCCAACGACGACCGCAGCACCGAGCTGTGTCACGCCGTTTCACTTCTACACGTACGACAGCGGAACACCCGAAGGCTCATTTGGTCCGCCAGTTGAGTCAACGGATGTTACTGCAGTGCGCGGTGAAGCTCATACTCGTCGTGCCAATGATGCACTCCTTCTTGCGACCAACATCGCAAACTGGAATGGTGAGCAGATGACCCCTGATAGCCTTCGGGCTCAGGCGCAGGCTTTCATCGAGAATCCTCAGAGTTGGTGTGATGCATTGACTCTGCTGGAGGTTGGTGAGAATACCTGTTCGGCTTCGATTGCACAGATGGGTGGTCATTACAAGACTCTAGGAATGCAGAGGGGCGCAAGCGCTGATGTCATCCCTTGGGTCTACAAGGCTGATCCTGATCGGCCGAGTTTTGCCGTGTTGCGTTTTGATTGCGCTGGAGGTAAGCAGATCAACTTGAAGTTGGACTGTGGATTCCAGCCAGTGGCACAAGACTTCCCGGGCTTGCCCGGTAAGCCGACTGGACCGCCGCCGACGAGTCCTCCTGTGACTCGACCGCCGACGAACAGCACTGTGCCAACTCCTACAACGCGAGTTACGGTTCCGCCGACGAGTCCTCCAACCACCGGCTGCCCTACAGGGCCAAATGGTTGTAAGGACCCCAACGATGGGATCAATCATGATCCAGGTGCGTGTAGCTTGGGAGATTGCGGGCCTCGGCCTGTTGATCCTACGCCGCCACCGGCTGACCCGGTGCAACCGACGGCGACAGTGGCACCTCCGGCGACTACCCAGCCGCCGCCGGCACCTTTGCCTCAGCCGCAGCCGACTGTGACTACACCAGTCACTACCGGCGTCGCACCCACTTGATATGTGAGTAGTAGTACTTTGCCCCACCAAGAGTTCATAACGAACCCTTGGTGGGGTTTTTTTCTTGCTTACAAAGTATATTTGACTCATAAGCATAAGCATAGTAAAACTTTTCCTCATGTATTGTAGTATTTCGCTTATTTCACTATTATCTTCAGATACATAAAAGTTATGCAAACCTATTGACATAAGAATAATCTTGTGATATTATACTACCTGATACGAACTGATAGTGATTCAGAGATATGCCCCTTAATATACTAATATTTGCACAAATTCATTTCACCTTAAGCAAGTGCCAGATTTCGATATTTTAGAAACAACCACTTAACCCTTTTATAAGGAGTAATATAATGAAACTAATCAGTAAAATTGGTCTAGGTGTAGTTGCTGCTTCAATAGCAGTACTAATACCCGTAATGACTATCGCTGGATGGTATCCTGACCGACCACTCAAAGTGTGGAATGGCCCGAATACTACCGGTTTTGACCATGTAACCTTCAACTCGTTTACGAACGTTCCTGAAGGTAACGAACAACAGTTCTTTGATGGCAAGCAATGGAATACCACACCAGGTGGATTTCAAGATCCTATCAAAGTAAAAGTTGGCGATGAAATCAAATTGCGTACTTACGTACACAATAATGCCGACGGTAGCTTAAACGATGCAGCCCACAACTACAAGGGCATTGCTCGAAACACAAAAGTAAAAATCTCCCTTCCAACGGGAGTTGGTACTGAAATGAATGCAGTAAGTAGAATTACTGCTACTAATGCTGCGCAGCCTGATGGTGTATTTGACACCACTAACTTTACAAGCGCTGATGGTACGCCTTACCGATTGAGCTACGTAGCTGGTTCAGCTTATGCTGATACTCATGCTCGTACCGGTATGGCGCTATCTGATAGTATTGTAACAGACGGTGCGCTTATAGGTGAAAGTACTCCTGATGGTAATGTACCTGGTTGTTTTGACCATGATATGTACGTTATTGTGAAGGTAAAGGTAGAAGCAGCTCCTCTCACTATTGAGAAGACTGTTGCCAAGCCAAGCCAAGCTTTTGTTGAAAAAGTAGAAGCCAAACCAGGCGAAAGACTGTACTTCAGACTGTATTTCAAAAATACTGGTACAGTTGCGCAAAACAACATGGCTCTTACAGACAAACTTCCAAATCAACTTCAGTTGATCCCTGGTACAGTAAAGCTGTATAACGGCGAAAACCCTAACGGTATGCAACTTCCTGATAACACATTGTTTTCAGCTGGTGGGCAAAGCGTGGGTGATTATGCTGGTGGAATAAACGGTTATGTATTGTATCAGGTAACAGTAAAAGATACTGCTGCTGATACGCTTACAAACATTGGATGTGTACGTTCTAACGAAGTACCTTATCCTACCTGTGACACAGCTCAAGTGGTAACTCCACCCAAGCCTCCTGTTACACCAGAATGTTTGCCTGGAATCCCAGTAGGTGATGCTCGATGTACTCCTGTAGTACCTCCTGTAACTCCACAGACTCCTACAACTTCACTACCAGAAACTGGTATGGAAGCAGGACTAGCTGGAATCCTTGGAATGACCGGAATTAGTGCAAGTACGTATGCGTATCAAAAAAGTAAAAAGTCTGTAAGCGACGCTCTGCGCGCTGCCGGCAAGAAGTAATCTGATTACTAGATAACTTCAAAGCTTTCAAAAAGACCCAAGAGATTATACTCAAGGGTCTTTTTGTTTGTACAAATTTACTTGCTAATATTTTGATCGAGATAGGCCTGTATGAATGGTTCGATTTCACCACCAAGTACACCACTTGCATCACTGGTTTCATAGTTGGTGCGGTGATCTTTGACTTTAGTATATGGGTGTAATACATAGCTTCTAATTTGAGCTCCCCAATCTGCTGATTTTACTACTCCACGCAGCTCTGCTACATCTTTGAGTTTTTGCTCACGCGCTAGTACTGCTAGTCGTGCATATAACACAGACATTGCTACCTCTTTATTCTTTAGCTGGGAGCGTTCATTCTGAATAGCTACAGTTGTGCCGGTAGGTATATGGGTGATACGTACGGCACTGTCGGTGGTATTCACACTCTGACCACCATGCCCACCTGCACGATAAACATCTATTCGTAGGTCTTTTTCGTCAAGATTTACCTGTGAATCAGCTAGCTCAGGCACTACGTCTACTAATGCAAATGATGTCTGCCGTAGATTGTCACTATTAAATGGTGAGAGTCTTACGAGACGATGTACACCTTTTTCTGCCTTAAGCTTGCCATAGGCGAATGGGCCAGATATACGCAAAGTAGTTGATTTTATACCAGCTTCTTCTCCGTAAGATGTGTCGAGCACCTCTACAGATAGGCCATGCGAATTGGCGTATTTTATGTACATTTCTTGCAACATTTGTGCCCAATCTTGAGCATCAGTACCGCCAACCCCTGCTGAAACCTGTAAAATAGCAGTATTTTTATCAAATTCACCAGACAACTTCACCGCTATGAGCGCATCATTACAGCGTGACTCGAGATCACGTAATAATCCACTAAATTGGCTGGCAGTATCCTCGCTGTCCTCAAGTTGCGCTAGCTCTAGGGTAGTCTGTAACTCAGATTGTAAATCAAGCCAGTTTTGCACATAACGCCGCAGCTCTGCAGCTTCTTTGCTGATAGCTTCAGCTTTTTGCGAGTCTTGCCAGAAATCAGCACCTGTCATAGTTTCTTCAAGGCCAAGTAGCTTTGTTTGGTCACTTTCAACATTAAGAGTTGTCATAGCGAGATTTATTGCCTCGAGCAGACTGGTGAGCTTGGTTATAATATTTTTCATTGATAGATCAGATTGGGTCATAGAGTGTATTATACCAGTTATTATTGTATTTTCTTACACACAAGCGTTTTGCACTTGTGACACAATTGAGCTACAATAGTCCATATGATCTTGCTTGATAGAGTCTCAGTGATGTACCCCAATAAAACGGTGGCACTATCTGGGGTCTCACTTCACATCAATCCTAAAGAATTTGTAACAATTGTCGGCTCCTCTGGTGCCGGCAAAAGTACCCTTATACGCTTATTGATCAAAGAAGAAGTGCCTACTAGTGGCAAGATAATTGTAGGTAGTATTGATTATGACAGTATCGATAAAGCGAATATTCCTCATTTACGTCGTCGTATAGGGGTGGTTTTTCAAGACTTTAAACTTTTACCCAACTTAACTGTCTACGAGAATGTAGCATTTGCACTTGAAGTATCTGGAGTGAAGAGTAAAGAAATAAAACGTGCAGTACCTAAGATACTCCAACTAGTGGGCCTAAGTGAGAAAATGCACAATTATCCTAGTGAACTCTCTGGTGGTGAAAAGCAACGTACGGCTATTGCTCGTGCACTTGTGCGCAACCCAAAGATCTTAATTGCTGATGAGCCAACTGGTAATCTTGACCCAAAGAACTCCTGGGATATTATTGAATTACTATTGAAAATCAATCGTTTTGGTACAACAGTACTACTTACCACTCACAATAAAGATATCGTTGATGCCCTTAAGAAGCGTGTGATTACTATCAATCGCGGTAGAATTGTTAAAGATGAAAAGATAGGGAAGTATTCACTATGATGACAACATTCTTACGCATATGGCATACCGGATTTCGTAATATCTTTCGTAATGCATGGCTGAGCACAGCTGCTACGGTAATAATGGTAATGACAATACTTATAATGACATTTTTTGCTTTCTCATCAATATTTGTACGTACTCAGCTCGCGCAAGTAAGAAGCAAGATAGATCTAAGCATATTCTTGAGTGATGATGCTACCCAAAATCAAATTCAAGCATTGCAGAGTAAAATAAATGCCCTTGATAACGTTAGTGCTGTCACTTATGTGAGTAAGGCTGATGCGCTTGAAAGACTCAAGAATTCGAGTAGTGAGGGCGAAAAGCTCGCGAAGTCAGCTACTGATATTGGCAATCCTTTGCCTGCCAGCTTTGAAGTAAAACTGACTAATATTGATAAAATTGGTGATACCAATACGGGTATTAAAGCACTAGAAGAGTCAAAGATCATTACTGATAGCAGTCTAGACAATCGAGATGATAACCGCAAGGGTGTGGTTGAGAATGTCATCAAGATTAGTAACTCTGTAAGTAAGATAGGCGCTGTTTTGAGTATACTGTTCTTGATAATTGCACTACTCATCATTTTCAACACCATACGTATGGCTATATTTACCCGCCGTGAAGAAGTAGAGATTATGAAGCTGGTGGGTGCTACAAAGTGGTTTATTAGAGGACCATTCTTAGTAGAAGGCACGTTGTATGGGGTCTTTGGTGCTATTATCTCGCTCGCGATTATAATCCCGTTCACCCGTACTGTAAGCCCGTTTTTGACTGACAAGCTTGGGGCTGGCCCCACACTAGACTTTTTTGCAGCTCATTTCTTTGCTATGGCTGGTAGTATGTTTGCTATAGGTATACTTATTGGTGTTATTTCTAGCTGGTTAGCGCTTATACGATATCTCAAAGTCTAGATATTTATTGCTTAGGATGCCTATATACAATATACTATCTCCAATCACTATAACTGGAGGTTTACCGAAATGTTAAAGATTTATCTAGCCAGACATGGTCAGAATAGAGATAATGCAAAAGGTATTTTGAATGGTCATCGTGACGAACCTTTGACGCAAAAAGGAATTGAGCAAGCCAACGAGGTTGCTAGTAAGATATTGGCGAGCGGTTTGCAATTCGATCATATTTTGACCTCGCCACTTATACGGGCGAGTGTAACTGCAGAAATCATTGCAACTTCAATACTTGGGCCCAAGCCAATTGTTGAGCCGGAGCTGATTGAGCGCAATTTTGGTGTCATGACTGGAATTGAACAAAGTAGAATTGTTGAGCTTTGCGCGCCAGATATTATTAAGACTGAAACTGTAACGTACTTCTTAGACCCAGAGGGTGCCGAAACTTTTCCTGATTTGCTCGAGCGCGCACATAGACTGCTTGCTGATCTTCAAAAGCGTTATCGGGATGGTAATGTTTTGCTCGTTACACATGGTGATTTTGGCAAGATGATCTATGCATCTTATTACGATTTGCACTGGCGTGAGGTACTGGAGCTATTTCACTTTGGCAACTCAGAACTATTGCTTCTCTCAGAAGACTCACAGGCTGGCGAAGCTCATGTATTTGAGATACAGCAACACAATACCTAGAAGTTGCAGGGTACATTTCGAAACTATGACAATAGTTTCGATTTTTTATATATTAGGTGCTGTTAAATTGTCATAAAAAGCTTGAACATAAGCAGTGTTTTTGTTATAATAATATCAATGTCTCTTGGGAGGGTGACAGAAATTAATGGCTGCAAAGCAAGGGTTTCTACATCTCAATATCTCCAAAACAAAAATCTTAGCAACACTTGGAGTGGTTGCTGTTTTGTTGTTGCCAATGGTAGCCTCAGCTGATCAATTCGATGACCAGATCAATGCCCTCAAGAAGAAAGTGAGTGAAACGCAAGCTGCCGCAGATCAAAAATCAAGTGAAGCAGATACTCTGAAGGCAAAACTTGCTGGTATAGAGGCCCAAATCAATGCTGCGCAAACCCAGCTAAATTTAACCAATTCGCAAATATCTCTTACGCAAAAACAGATTGATGAAGCTAATAAAGATCTTGATAGACAAAAGCTAATTCTAAAAGATAATTTAAGACTTATCTACAAAGAAGGCAAAGTAAGCCCAATGGAGGTGATAGCCTCAAGCGGAAATCTGAGTGACTTTGTAGCAAAGCAAGAGTATCTGGCCGCAATTAAGAAAAAGATTGATCTCAATCTAGAGAAGATTGATAGCCTCAAGAAAGAACTCGATCTAAAAAAGGGTCAGCTTACTGCACTTTCTGTTCAGCAGAAGGGTGTATATGATCAAATCGCTTCTCAACGTGCTCAGCAGCAAAGTCTATTGGCAAGAACGCAAGGTGATGAAGCCAACTATCGCAAGGTAGCGCAAGAAGACAATGCTAAAATTACTGAGCTAAGAAAACAGCAAGCAGCTATCATCGCTTCTTACTCAAGCAACGTTAGATATGGCGGGAGTGGTGGTTATCCGTGGGCAGGAGCACCTTTTCCTAATTCTATTTCAGACCCCTGGGGAATGTATCAGCGACAGTGCGTGAGTTATACCGCCTGGAAAGTCGCCTCAACAGGTAGAAATATGCCATATTGGGGAGGACGAGGAAACGCTTATCAATGGCCGGATAATGCACGAGCAGCTGGTATACCAGTAAGTAACACACCTAGAGTGGGTGACGTGGCTATTTCGATGGGTGGGTACTATGGGCATGCAATGTATGTTGAGGCAATAAACGGTTCTACTGTGAGGGTGAGTCAATATAATGCCAACTGGGATGGAGCTTATTCAACAAGTGATGTAAGTATATCGGGACTACAGTTTATACATTTTTGATATGCGTAATCCAAGAAGGTTATCACTATTTTTATTGTCGTTATTCTTGTTTGCTCCAAATGCAGTATTTGCACAATCCTTGCAAGACCAGATCAATACCCTTAATACTCAGATCAAACAAAATCAAGAGGCTGCAAATGGTAAGCATGCCGAAGCTTCAACCCTGCAGGGAACAATTGATGAGCTTAATGCTAGCATAAATTCAGCTCAAGCTGCACTCAATCTCACAAGTCTGCAGATTACTCAGACAAACGACCAGATAGATGCTCAGAATAGGGAGCTTGATCGTCAAAAGGTTATACTTAAAGACAATCTTAAGATTATATACAAACAAGGAGAGACTAGCCCGATAGAGCTAATTGCCTCGAGTAAAAACTTGAGTGATTTTGTAGCTCAGCAACAGTATTTGACTGCTATCAAGAAGAAGATCGATAGTAACCTGATAAAGATCGATCAAATCAAGGCAGATCTAGATGTTAAAAAGGCTGAATTGACCGGTCTAAGTAGCCAGCAAAAGGCACAAGTGGATAATATAGCGACGCAAAGATCTCAGAAGGCAACGTTACTGGCTCAAACACAGGGCGATGAAGCTAAATTTCAAAAAACTGTTAGTGACTTAGCTGGGCTTAGAAAACAAGCAGAAGCTCAAATTGCTGCTCAAGCTGCAGCAGCAGTGGCTGCCTATAAGTCTGGTAACCTTGTTAGTCTTGGTTCGGTCAATAAGGGAGACCAAATTGGCTATATGGGTAGTACTGGTAATTCCACTGGTACACACTTGCACTTTTCTGTATTGCAGAACGGCTCATTCATCAACCCAAATGGTTCACCTTTTAACTATCAGAACGTAACATCTGGAAGTGTTACTCAAGGGTATGGTCCTGCTAGCTGGACGGGGTGGTACTCTTTTCATAACGGCATTGATATTGCACATGCGGGAGGCGCGCCAGTAAGAGCTGCAGCATCTGGAAAGATAATTTTTAATGGCTGGGACTCTGGTGGATTTGGCCACAAAGTGATGATTTTGCACGATAATGGCTATGTCACTCTGTATGGACATCTGGTAAACTAGTAATACATTATGGAACAAAAACCTACTCAAGTAGAGCCTACGCAATCTGTAAAAACAAAAAAACTTCGCTATCCAATATGGCAATTGGCTGTTATTGCTGTGGTATTTTTTGGTATTGGGTTTGTATTTAATGCTGCTGGTGCACGCGTGCAGATTGGTCCAAATACTCAAAGTAAGAACACTATTGATCTCACAAAGTTTTGGCAGGTAAACGACATACTCCATAAAAAATTTGATGGCGATATTGACGCCGATAAGCAAAGTCAAGGCGCAATTGCGGGTATGGTGGCGAGTCTTGGTGATCCATATACAACTTACCTTACAGAGAAAGCTAATAAGGAGCTGGCTAATCAGCTAAGTGGTAAGCTCAGTGGAATAGGAATAGAAATAGGCATTAAGAACAATCGTCTGACTGTGATAGCTCCTATAGATGGAACCCCGGCTGCCAAGGCTGGCTTGCGGGCTGGAGATATTGTAGCTGCTGTAGATGGTCAAGATACTAGCAGTATGACCATAGATGAGGCAGTAAGTAAGATTCGTGGTGATAAGGATACTGAGGTAAAATTAACAATTGTGCGCCCAGGTGGCTCACCGCAAGAAATCAAGATTATGCGTGCAGATATTAATGTGCCTAGTGTTACCACAGAGATCAAGCCAGGTAACATTGGCTATATCAAGATCCGTACCTTTGGTGTCGATACTGTTGCTGCGGTCAATAAATCCGCTAGTGAGTTTTCAGCTGCGGGCGTAAAGGCTGTAGTGGTAGATGTACGGGATGATCCGGGCGGATACCTTGATGGTGCTGTGAAGATAAGTTCTCAATTTATGAGTAGTGGCACAGTGGTAGAAGAACGCTCACGTACTAGTAAGAATAAGGTAATCACCGCACTTAGCGGAGGTCAACTCACAGAAGTACCGGTAATAATGCTTGTCAACGGTGGCTCAGCCAGTGCGAGTGAGATTATGGCAGGTGCACTACATGACAATGGTAGAGCAACCTTGGTGGGTGAAAAGACTTTTGGTAAAGGTAGTGTGCAAGAAGTAATCTGCTTGTCAGGCTTAAGTCTAAGCAGTGACTGTAAAGGAGATTCCCTCAAAGTGACTGTGGCTCACTGGTATACTCCAAAAGGCATCAATATTTCAAAAGAAGGCATTAAGCCAGATGTAGAAGTAAAGCTTACTACTGAAGATTATAACTCTGGTAAGGACCCACAACTTACAAAGGCTCTGGAGCTTGCGGCCCAAAAATCTGGTCAATAATCAGAATTGAGGTAATTTCCGTACTTTTTGTCAAAAATTAGTCTTGCGCAATGGGGTACATAAGCGCTATGATTATTATATTAAGAGGGGTGAGGTGTATATTATGAAAAGCAAAACAAAAAACGAAACAAAGTATATCTTTGTAACTGGTGGGGTTGTTTCAGGACTCGGAAAAGGCATCACCGCAGCAAGCCTTGGCAAAATACTTTCTAGCCGGGGCTTTTTAGTAAATATGCAAAAGTGCGATCCATATCTCAATACTGATGCCGGTACGCTTAACCCAGCAGAGCATGGTGAAGTGTTTGTCACTAGAGACGGTGCAGAGACAGACCTAGACCTTGGTCACTATGAGCGATTTATCAATCGTGAGCTTGAGCGTAGTAGCTCTGTGATATCTGGTCAAATATTTTCGCAAGTAATAGCAAATGAGCGCAAAGGAATGTATTTGGGCAAGTCAGTACAAATAATTCCTCATGTAACTGCTGAAATACAGCGTCGAATTATTGAAGCCGGCAGGGGTAGCGATATTCACATTGTAGAAATTGGTGGTACTGTAGGTGACTATGAGGCCATGGCATTTATTGAGGCCATACGACAAATGAAGCGCAAGGTAGGTGATAATAACGTCCTCTATGCCCATCTGGTATTCTTACCGTATCTGGCTGCTAGTAAAGAAGTAAAGACCAAGCCAGCACAAAATAGTGTACGTGATTTGCGCGAGGCAGGTATTCAGCCCGATGTACTCTTTGTGCGCACAGATCACCCTATTACGGCAGAGGCGCTTGAAAAGCTAAGTCTATACTGTGATGTAGATAAAGACGCTATTGTAGGCCTAGAAACAGCAAAAACAGTATACGAAGTGCCACTACGCATGGAAGAATCTGGTATAGGACACTATGTAACGAAAAAACTTGGTCTAGGTGAGAAAACACCTCACCTCACAGAGTGGTCACATTTAGTGGATCGTATTACTGGTGCCAAAAAAGAAGTTACTATTGGGGTGATTGCTAAGTATATGAGTCACGAAGATACGTATATGAGTATCTTTGAGGCCTTACGGGCTGCAGGCTGGCACCACAATGCAAAAGTAAATATTGCCTGGATTAACGCAGAGAATGAAGACCATATTGAAAGTGAGCTCAAAAAAGTAGACGGTATTGTAGTGCCGGGCGGATTTGGTAGCAGAGGAGTAGAAGGCAAGATTGCTGCTGCTAAGTATGCGCGTGAGAATAACGTTCCATATCTTGGTTTGTGCTTGGGTATGCAAGTGGCTGTTATTGAATTTGCTCGACATGTTCTGAAGTCTAATGAGGTCAATTCAGCCGAGGTAGATGCCGAGGTAAAGCACCCAGTAATACATATTATGCCAAGTCAAGTGGGTGTACAGCTAGGCGGCACCATGCGTCTGGGTGACTATAAGTGTGTGCTCGATAAGAAATCACGCGCATTCTTGGCCTATGGCTCGCAAAATATACTTGAGAGACACCGTCATAGATATGAGTTTAATAATGAATACCGTGATATTCTCACTAGCAACGGACTTGTTCTTAGTGGATTGAGTCCAGACAAAAAGCTTGTTGAAATTGTAGAACATAAAGATCATCCATTTTTTGTAGCTAGTCAATTCCATCCTGAATTTAAGTCTCGTCCAGATGTAGCCCATCCACTCTTTAAAGATTTTATTGGTGCAACTTTGCACCTTACTTCCAAACAAAGATCAGAAAATAGTCTTAATACAAAAAGCATCGCATAATTGCGATGCTTTCTAGAGTATTTAGTTACTACTATAGAACTATTCGGCTGAAGCAACACTTACAACAGTTTTGCGGTGCTTAGTACCAGTAAAGCTTGTCTTACGCATTTGGGTAAATTTTACCTTGCCAGACTCTAGAGCATAGATAGTAAAGTCTTTGCCAGTACCTACACCTGTGCCAGGCTCAAATTTGGTACCACGTTGGCGAACAATAATATCACCAGACTTAACTTCTTGACCACCAAAAAGCTTAACTCCTAGTCGTTTTGATTGTGAATCGCGACCGTTCTTTGAGGAACCGCCGGCTTTGGTATGTGACATAAATAACCTTTCTTAACTTTGCTTATGTGGCTGTAATACCACTATCTGTCTGCCTACTATTTGCTCTTCGCGTTTGTAGATGAGACTACTGGTCTCCACAGATTTGAACTGCTTAACAGTATAGCCTAGATTTTTAATTTGGTCAATGATTTCAAGCATATTTAGTGCTTCCTTGGTTTGCCAGCAAGGCAGGCTCAAAACGATACTTTTAGGCTGATTACTCAGCGACTTAATATTCTTAAGAAAACCCAGGTAGAGCTGAGATAATTCATTGCGTAATTGTTCAATTTGATCAGGCGTTGGGATATTAGAAAGCATAGTGCCTAAATAACCCTCTGTAACAATACTGTAGTCACTTTCTGGTACCTTACTTATCTTGGTGGCATCTGCAGTAAACACATCAAATGGAATACTTAGATCGTATTGATTGGTGAGCCAATTGATATTTTCTGTGGTAGAGCGCACCATGGCCTCAGATATATCTGAACCCCAAGCAGTATTTCCCCTCAGCATGGCTTCTTGCAAAACCACTCCACTGCCGCAAAACGGATCGTATACAATAGCTTGTGGAGAAAAACCTGCGAGATTTAGCATGATTTGAGCAAGCTTGGGTGGAAACATACCAATTTTCATATCACGGCTTGGCCTGCCAAAATCTCTTAGGCTATAGCTATCAATATCTTGAATCTGGGTGGTTTCGGCAAGAATAAAATTTGCACCATCTCCGATAATGATTATCTCTATTCCGGTACCTATTAGGTTGTTGTGTTTGACCTGAGCAGCATTGAGCTCGAGGTGACTTTTGGGCACAACAAATCGACACTTTATTTGCTTTTGTCGTAGGCCTTTCTTGATTTGGATAAGAACATTCTTATAAGCTTTCTCATTTAGTACGTTGCCATATACACTTATGCCGTAGTCTATTGAGCGTACATGTGAGCCGGCGAAATGACTAGCAATGTGATCTATTATTTTAACCAAGTAGTTTGACGATGTAGGACACTCGTCAAATATTTGTCCAATTTTGATTACTGAGCCCAGGTGGCCAATAGAATTCGAGCCAGTGTCACTAAATTGCACTGCATCACGACCAACTTTTTTTGTATCACCAAACACACTTTCCATCTCAGCGTAGGCAAGTGACTTTTCTCGTCCAATTATTGCAATGTTTTGCATAGCCTTATTATACCTGAAAACCAGCCAAATCTAACCAAATACGGTACAATAGTAGAATGCAAACAGAGTACCAACAATGAAACTACGTCATTTTTTGTTCTTTATCGCCCTGATTGTGATTGTGGTACTGGCCTATAATCAGTTTCATCAGGTGCAGTCATTTAGACACTTATTTTCTCAGGTCAACTGGTGGCTGTTACTATTAGCTTTCCCTTTGCGTTATCTGTACTATCGTGCAAATGCAAAGTACTTCGAGAAGTTCTTTGCAATCTTTAAGCAAAAGGCTAAATTTGGCCACCTAACTGAATCAACAATTACTATGAACTTTGTAAATATTGTATTTCCATCTGGTGGACTTTCGGGCCTGTCGTACATACGAAAGTCACTTGATGGTGAAGTGGACTCAGCTAATGTGACTCTAGCACAGCTTAGTTGGTATTTGCTGAGCTTTGTTGCATACCTTTTGTTTTTACTCATTGGCGTAGGTATGTTGTTACTCTCTAATCAAGTTATTCGTGTAAGCTCACGGGTAATTATCTTGGTATTATTTGTTATTATTACCGTGAGTGTTTCATTTTTAATATTTATCTTTAGTCCAGATACCGTTGAAAATGCAGCATTCTTCGCTGCCAAACCAGTCAATAGATTTATGAAGTTGATTCGAAAGAGAATTTTTGGTCGTGAAAGAATCCGTCGATTTATTGAGCAAATGCACAGCTCAATCGTATTCTTACGTCATAACTACAAACAACTCGGCAAACCGTTTTTCTATACCTGTATGATGATAGTCTGGGATATCGCAACTATTTATCTAGTATTTCTCGCATTTGGTAGGGTCATCAACCCGGGTATTGTGATTGCAGCCTACGTAATTGCGCTTATCAGCTCGTTGGCATCTGTGATAACCGCTGGAATTGGTGTGTATGAGGCTGGTATGGTCGCAACTTTTGTGGGCCTCAATATTCCTTTTGATATAGCTTTTGCTGTCACTATTGTATATAGAGTAATTGCTCTTTGGCTATTTATGCCTATTGGGCTATTCTTCTATAAACGTACCTTGCTTGATGAGAAAGCGAGTAAGAAACATGAATGATCAAATACTCACCGTAAGCGAATTTAATGCTTTTGTTAATCAAACACTTGAATTCGCTTATCCAGAAGTAATTATTGAAGGGGAAGTATCGAGCTTTAAGGTCAATCAAAACAAGTGGGTATTTTTTGATTTGAAGGATTCTAGTAGTACAGTTGGTTGTTTTATGTCTGTATATCAACTCAATACGCCTCTTGAAGACGGGATGTTGGTACGCGTGCGTGCTCAACCAAAGATCACTGCCTGGGGTAAGTTCTCACTAACAGTGAGGTCTGTTGAATTAGCTGGTGAGGGGAGTGTGAAGAAAGCTTTTGAACTACTTCGCTTGCAGCTAGATAAAGAAGGAGTTTTTGCACCAGAACGTAAAAGGGCTTTGCCGGAGTTTCCAAAACACATTGGTCTTATCACCTCCAAGCAAGCTGCTGCGTATAATGATTTTGTAACTATTCTTGATGATAGATGGGGTGGAGTTCATATTGATCATTTGCAAGTTCAGGTTCAAGGTGAGGCGGCAGCGGGTCAAATAGTTGAGGCTATTGAATATTTTAATGCACATGCAAAAGACTATGATGTATTGGTAATGATCCGTGGTGGCGGTAGTGTAGAAGATCTACAAGCGTTTCAAACAGAGCCAGTAGTACGTGCTGTTTTTGCTGCTAAAATTCCAACAATTGTAGCGATTGGTCATGAAGACGATACGAGTTTATCAGAGCTAGCAGCCGATGTGCGTGCAGCCACACCAACTGACGCCGCAAGGTTGGTGGTGCCAGATAAGAGGGCAGTGAGAGACACTGTATCTAACAAGCAAAATCTGTTGAGCGAATACATACAGACCCTCATTCAAGCTCAATATGAAAAGCTTGTATATTTTGAACACTCACTGGGTGTGTTGCTTAGATCTGCAGATGCTAAGCTTGCAAGTCAAGAGACCTCGCTTTTTAGTAGTATTTCTGATATCCTTCATCGGTCACAAAGTAACTTCCAAAAGCTTGAGTTGTCACTACAGGTACTCAATCCTCAAGCAGTTCTGCAAAGGGGATATGCAGTAGTAACAAATAAAGATATAGTTTTACGTTCGACTGAAACGGTCAAGATTGATAGTGAAATTATGGTACAATTGGCCAAAGGTAAATTGACTGCAAAAGTTATTAATATTGAATAATATAAGGTGTAAATATTTATGACAAATTCGAATAACATGAAAGATTTTGATTTTTCTACAGCAATGCAAGAGCTTGAAGAGATTACTACCTATCTTGAGAGCGATGATGTAGAGATAGAAAAAGCAATGCAGAAATTCGAGCGCGGTAGTGAGCTAGCCAAACAAATTAAATCCTACTTACAAGACGCAGAAAACACTGTTACAACTATCAAATCTTCTCTAACTTAGAAAAGAGAGTTCCTTATGTAGACAATATACCATTTATATGGTAGAATACGGTATATTTTACTAGGGAGGCCAAATAGTGCCAGAACATTTTGTTGCGCTTATCAAGCAATATGCAAATCTAAATAACAATGAGCAGGCTATCAGAGTAGCGCAAGAGATTAGTGAAGGTTTACAGCTGACACTCAGCACAGATGAAAGTAAGCTATTCTTTGCCTATGCACCAAGTTATCTATTGCCCAAAAAGGTAAACTTCTATTCTCGAATGTTTGATTGGAACAAAGCCTATCAACACATGGCTTTACTAGAACGAATTCAAGTATTACAAAATCTGACAGATGAAAAAGAGGCAGAGACCCGACTACGATCCTACTTTTTGGCGGTCAAAATAGTCTCTAGCGAGACAAGTTATCATAACATCTGTAAGATTCTCCCTACCCAACTTCAACCCATGCTTTAGAAATAGCCTATACTAAGACTATGAAAGATCTCAACATTATTAGAGATGATACGCAACAAGCTACTATCAATAGAGTGATATTTGAGCGTCCAATAAGCCGTCTGCACGCGAGAAAAATTGGCTTGCTGGCTGGTCGTCATGCTCGATTGAAAGTAGTAAGTGATGTGTATCAAGCTATCACCGCCCTCAATCATGACACTGTTCTGGTGGCTGAAGAGGCCCTCAAAGAGCATACCTTGCCCGCTGATATTTTTTTGCAGACAAACAAAAATATTAGTGATGGGTTTGCAAATACTGATGAGGCATTTGAGCTACTCAGTGAGTGTGAGTATATAGTAGTTGGTATGGATCTTGAGATTGGTGCGCAATTCCAACTATTTTTAGAAAAACTCATTGCTTATCGATCTGCTCCTATTGTATTTACGAACGAGTCCATCGATATAGGTAAAACTACACCAGAATTGTTTACGGATCGGTTTGAGGATGTGTACATTTGCAATACGCAACATCTTTTAGCTCTCGCACGTTATATTAAACTGCCATTTGTACTTGAGCCAAATGCAGGAGTGCTCAACAAGCTCAATTTACTAGAAAAGATCTCACAGCACTTGCATGCAACGGTAGTTTGTATTGAAGATTATCAAATACTTGCCACTACTTATACCTCTCCTCAGAAAGCAGTTGTTTCGAATCTACAAAATACTGGGCATTTAAGAATAGACTTGCTTTTTACTGCTATATTAACAAGTCTGCTCAGCGACACGCACGGCCCCAAGAATGATATTTTAGACAGAGTCGTCACTGCAAGCTATTTGCTCAGATCTATTCTTAGTTCTAATTTAAAACTTCCACAGTCTCTCAAGAGAGCAATGGAAGTTTAGATAATATCTGGTGCCGCTGGTCGGAATCGAACCGACATGCTGTAAGGCACACGATTTTGAGTCGTGCGTGTCTACCAATTCCACCACAGCGGCAAAAAATAACAGTTAAGCTAATATAACAATATTTGCTGTTACTGTATTATAATAAAGATACGTGTAAAAAACCAATTATGCCCCCCAAAAAAGTAGAGCCAACATTTGATATCCCTGAGAGTGACACCGGTCATACGGCTCAGCCTACGCAAAATCTTGATCCAAATACCATCCCTCGCTTCCATAACCCCAACAGTCAAGCACCTTCTCATCAAGCTGAAGCTGTTAATTTGCCACATCCAACGCACTCAACTCCTCTACAGCCATCTAGACCACAGACCATTGCTCATGCTAAGGTCAACTTATCGCCAAACAGTCCCCACACTCAGACCTCACCTATAGATAAAGATAGCAAGAAAGCTGAAGCCAAGAAAAAGCTTGATAAGCTACGTAAGCACAGTCATTGGAAAACTATTCGATTTACCTTAATTAGCTTTGCTGTTTTCTTGTTGATATTTAATTTTCAACTTATTTATAGTCAGGTAGTCT
>CAYNHH010000004.1:0-3336 GCA_964397085.1 uncultured Candidatus Saccharibacteria bacterium | reverse complement strand
TTTGCTGTTTTCTTGTTGATATTTAATTTTCAACTTATTTATAGTCAGGTAGTCTACAATCTTACGCCTAAGTCTACAAGTCAAACTCCAGTTACACCAATTCCTACGACACCAATAACCCCAACAACTACTCCTACAGCCCAACAACAAGCTGAAGTGGTAGGGCCAGAAAACGTCATCATTATTCCTAAAATAAGTGTTAATGCACCGTTAATTTTTATTGATACACTCGCTGAAAAAGAAGTGTTACAAGCGTTACAAGGTGGCGTGGTGCACTATGCGGGTACGGCCAACCCGGGAGAAAATGGCAATTCTGTGTTCTTTGGTCATTCTAGCAATGATTGGTGGGAGAAGGGCAACTACAAGTTTGTCTTTGTATTGCTTGAAAAACTCGTACCCGGTGATCTTTATGAAATTCATTATCAATCTCGAAAATATGTGTATCAAGTAGAGTCTACAAAGGTTGTGCTCCCTACGGATTTGAGCGTACTAGATCAAACAACAACCCCCTATTCAACGCTTATTACTTGTACGCCTCCCGGTACAAGCTGGAAAAGATTTATCGTTAAAGCTAAACAGATTGCTCCGGTTCCACAAGCGCAACCAGTACAAACCGCGTCTTCTACAACGAGCACTTCGAGTCAACCTACAGTTCTGCCTAGTGCACCACCAACAATCTTTAGTCAGATACAGATAAACATATTGAATTTCTTCAATAGTCTATTCGGTCGTGCAAAAACAGAACAATCAGCACCCACCACTCCGCAGAGTCAACCTAGTAATCATTTGCCAGAGGTTACGACTAGCACTAAAATGCCAACTACTTTTTGATCAACCACAATTTATACAAACTACCCTGATCATTGAGTGGTAGAATGTTTTTATTACCGGGCTGTATACTCATAGCGCTTACGTCAGCAATAGGTGTCAGCAATTGATTATTCTGCCCATCAAAATCCACCATTCGTATCTGCTTACCCTGCAACAGTACTAAGTGATAATTATCATACCAGACCCAGTTTTGTAGCCCATCTAGGCTTGTTTTTGATTCATATTGTTGATCAAATTCAAGATCGATTGTTCGCATTGTTTTTGATTGATTGATCACAAGAAATCTTGAGTTGGGACTAGCTGTGACTGAAGTCGTATCCTGTCCCTGTCTGAGAATAGTCTGGTGCTGACTTGAATAAGGATCTTTAATGAGTTCAAACAAACCTGTGGTATTGTGAATAATTGTTGCATAGTCGTTATACCGAGACCTCACTAAGCTTACTTGATAGCCTTTTGGGTCTGGCGGAAGCATTACTATATCTTTTTTGTCTCCACCATTCTGGTCATAGCTAGAAAGTTGCTGAGATGTAGCTGGAGATCCTGCCAGTGGCGATTTAACTACTAGTAGTCTGTCGCCAGATACATTTAGATTTGCAACTCCGCCAACAAGATTTGCTGAGATGCTTCGCTCGGCAACTCTTATCTTTTTAACCTCTCCAGCCTCAAGCCAGAATAACTCATTAGAATTTACTGGATTAAACCTAAGATCTGTAAACACAAATCCATATTCTGTAGTAAGGTTGTCTATTTTTGCATCGCTCAATTGAATAGTGAGGCTTTGACGCTCATTGTTGGCAAGTTTCTGATCAAATAGCAAGCGATCTCCATTTGCAGAAATTTGTAATCTTTCAATGCCTGTAACTTGTTTTTGCGGGTCAGCTACACTTACAGGCTGATACAGGAGTTTTGACTCTCCATCATTTGAAAGTGTGTAAAGAGTGGGGGAGCTGATGTCTTGCGCAACAGTTTTGTGTAGATCGGTTGATTGTACTACTGTAGCATACTGTTTTGGCTGATTTATTTTATCTTGCGAGAGTGTATCTGGCAGTAATATCGAGTAATCAGCAAATGTTACTTCTCCTGCGACGACTTTTAGCTCAGAGCTCCACAGACGATATTGATCTTTTTTGATTTGAACATTAATATCACCGGCTTTTGCATTGGCGTATCGATATGGGGTTTTTTTATGCGTATCTTTACCATTCACATATACCATTGCATTATTCGGATTAGAATCAATCAAGACTAGTCCTGATGTAGTGATATGACCACTTGATGAGTCGTATGTGTAACCCTGGGCGAATGCCACAAGTATAATGGTACCAACTACAACAAATGTGATGGCGACGACCGGCATGAGCCAAAGCTTGGTTTTTTGAGACATTTTTACCATATTTTGTATATGTATTATACGGCTCTTTACTTGATTTGTTAAGCCTAGCTTTGGCGCACAGGCAAAAGATTTGTTAAAATAGCTATATGTTATCAAAACGAATTGCTATTGATTTAGGCACTGCCAACACAAGAGTCTACATGCCCAAAAAAGGGATTGTAGCAAATGAGCCCTCTGTGGTTGCCGTGAGTATAGATGACAATAGGATAGTTGCTATTGGTAGTGAGGCAAAAGAAATGCTGGGAAGAACTCCAGATATTATTATGGCTTCACGCCCATATAAGGATGGAGTTATTGCGGATTATCGTATTACTCAGGCTCTACTTAAGTATCTAATCAATAATATAACTGGTCGTATACGTTTGCGGAGACCTGAGCTAATGATAAGTGTTCCCACTGGAATTACTTCTACAGAAAGAAGAGCAGTAATTGATGCTGCAATGAGTGCGGGTGCAAAAAGAGTGTTTATTATTCGCGCGCCCGTTGCAGCAGCTATTGGGGCGAATGTTCCTATTGCTGCTCCAGCGGGCAATCTTATAGTCGATATAGGTGAGGGCACTACAGAAGTGGCCATCATTAGTCTTGGAGGAATTGTAGCTCAACATAGTGTGCGTGTAGCTGGTGGCAAGATAGACGTTGCAATCTCTGATTTTATCCGTAAAAAATATGGTCTTGTAATAGGATCTCAAACCGCAGAGGATATCAAAAAAGAAATAGGCTCTGCATTACCCCTTGATAAGCCTATGAAAATGCAAATACGTGGTCGTGATGTGGTGGCTGGTTTGCCTAAGACTATTGAACTGAATTCTACTGATATAACAGAGGCTATCAGCGAGCGGTTGGATGATATTATTCTTGCTGTTAAGGCAGTGCTTGAGCAAACACCCCCAGAACTTTCTAGCGATATCATTGATAGAGGAATGATTATGACCGGTGGCGGGAGCTTGCTCAGAAATATCGATAAACTCATGACAAAAGTTACTGGAGTGCCTAGCTATGTTGCAGAGGAGCCGTTGTTGTGTGTAGCAAAGGGTACTGGAATAGCACTGGAAAACCTCGATGACTATATGCGTTCGGTGATATCTAATCGCTAAAGCTATGGCGCGACAAAA
>CAYNHH010000003.1:0-32784 GCA_964397085.1 uncultured Candidatus Saccharibacteria bacterium | reverse complement strand
CAAAGGATCTTATAGAGTATGCATACCGAGAAAAACGGGTCATAATTGTTTCGCCGACTTCATTTATGGCGTATCTCCAGACTGTTATGCAAGGCTTACGGGGTCTACAGATAGAAGAGCAAGCGAAAGAAATACAAAAAAGAGTGGGTCAGTTGGGGCGCCATATAGAGAATTATGATGAATTCATGCATAAGCTTGGCAATTCACTTGGTACTACCGTGAATCATTATAATACTGCACACAAAGAATTAAAGAAAATCGACAAAGATGTAGTAAAAATTGCATCAACAGAGTCGGTAGTTGAACCACTCGTTATCGAGAAGCCCCACATCGACGACTAGTTGTGATATAATTTGTTGTATGAAAACCGTATTCTCAGGACTCAAGCCATCAGGTGACATGACAATTGGTAATTATCTTGGGGCGATGAAGCACTGGCCCAAAGACCAGGGTAGTGCACGTACAATTTTCTTTGTACCGAATGCTCATGCTATAACCGTGCGTCAAGACCCTGAGCTTCTCAAGAAGAGAACCTTAGACCTGGTGAGCTGGCTTATAGCCGTAGGGGTCGATCCTAGTAAGTCAATTATTTTGGTTCAATCAATGGTGTCTGCGCATGCAGAGCTCTGTTGGATTCTAGATAATTATGTGACTATGGGTGAGCTGAG
Organism: uncultured Candidatus Saccharibacteria bacterium; assembly: GCA_964397085.1. Lineage (GTDB taxonomy): Bacteria > Patescibacteriota > Saccharimonadia > CAILAD01 > BJGX01 > CAILAD01. Next base: position 32,116 of record CAYNHH010000003.1, on the reverse strand, counting down.
CCGTATGACTGAGTATAAAGATAAAGCAAAGAAGCTGGGTCCTGAAGGTCAACTGGTAGGTTTATTTACGTATCCTGTGCTCATGGCGGCAGACATTTTGCTGTATAGTACTGATGAGGTTCCTGTAGGAGAAGATCAGAGACAACATATTGAACTTACTCGAGGCATCGCAACTCGATTTAACCAATTATATGGTGATACTTTTACTCTACCTCAAGCAGTTACACCAGGCAGTGGGGCTCGAATAATGGGCCTAGATGATCCTACACGCAAAATGAGCAAGAGTGATCATCCAGATAGCTTTATTATGCTTGCTGAGTCTGCCGAAAGCGTAGTTGCTAAATTTAAACGCGCGGTAACCGACTCGGACAGTCTGATCGCCTACAACAAGACCGATAAGCCTGCTATATCTAATCTAATTGAGATATATGCAGGGTTTGGTGACATGTCTATTGAAGAAGTAGAAGGTAAGTACTCAAAATCGAGCTACAAGGTGTTTAAAGAAGACCTTGGTGAGCTCGTTGCACAGAAACTTGAGGGACTGCAGTCTAAATATGAAACAATTCGTTGTGATGAAGTGATGCTTATGCGAGTAATAGAGCAAGGAAATGAAAAAGCTAGACTAATAGCTGATGAAAAGCTCAAGGAAGTGAAAGCAAAAGTAGGTTTGTTGTAAAATAGTCCTCATTGGCCAACAGATAGAAATGTATTAATTACGTTAAAAGTTATTGACATAAGCATAAGCGTTTGCTACAATGTATACATAGTTAGTTCATTAAAAACAAAAATAAAAACCGAAGAATATATGCCACACATATCTTTTTCAACAGTTGTATTGATAGTGCTCGAACTCTTATTTACTAGCACTATCGTTATCAGTAGGGAAGACCTGGATCATAAAAAGCAGCCCCCTTGCTTTTTATGACCAGATTTTCCCTACTGTCCGAGGGTTATTAACACTTTTACCGTTTTGTACCTTATAAAAGTGTAAAGACCATCGATCCGTCGGAGGCAATCAGGATCCACGCTCTATATATTGGGGCGTGACTCCTGATTGTACTACCATATGGACGGTTGGGAAGTCGTCAACCACGTTTCTTCTGCATTGATGCATACTCGTGACTTGACAGCTAACTACTTTTTTAGGGATTTTCTCTAGAATAGTCACCGGGCCAGCGTGTGCCAATTAAAGTTTACTTTTTTAGGGCAGATACGTTGGCCCGTAACCATTTGTTATTATATATATAGCCACCATTAGACCGGTGGCTTTTTGTATATAGGGTAGTTTTCTGCAGCCCCGCAATAATAGCACCTGTGAGTCCACTTTTCTATACTAAAGAATAGTTAGTAAATATGTTTGTCACATATTTTTGACAAATCACGAATTATGAATAATTTTGTGTTAGTAGTCTATGACAAAAATTGACATAGTTTTCCACATATGTCCACAGGAATATATTGGTTTGTTCGGTTTTTTCATTTATGCACAAGAACCGTTTGTTGGTAATATTGCATCACAATGAAAATTGGAATGTTCGTTACTGAGAAATATTTGTATTTTTATTCAATTTTGATTGAGTGTAAAAAATGTGCTCAACAACATCTTCTATCTTATACATATATTTATTGTGTTCAATAATTGAGTATATAAGTTGGTTGTGGATAACTTCTGTATAGTACTGTACATATTGGTTTGTTTGTCAGATAATGGTATGGAGTGAAATGAAATGAAAAACAAAACTATATTTTTAAGTATATTCCTGCTTTTGAGCCTTTTTTTGGGCGTCACTGCTACATTAGTAATTGTGACATTGAATTACACACCAAAGCAGCTGGGTCCTGCTGCAATTACTTTCTGGTTCTTAGGTGTACTAATAGCTGTTGCAAGCTTGGTGTGCTTGCTAGACTTTTTGTGGAAACTGAGAAAGGAAGACAATAGAATGGAGCCACGAAAAATACTCCAATCTTCTCTCAGAACTGGTTTTCTTCTGGGATTTACTGCTGCAATATTACTTGCACTATCGAGCTTGCGGAGCTTGAGCTTGCGTGATGTTATCTTGTTTATTCTGACCGTGTTACTTATAGAGCTGTATTTTAGAACGAGAAAGACAAGATGAGCATTGGCTTACTAGTAGGGAAGTAAATGTAGTAAAATATTTAATTATGAATACATTCAAATCAACAACAAAAGAATACTTACAGGGTGCACAGAAGGCATTTGTTGAGGCAAACACAAAAGCTGAACTAGATAGTGCCAAGGCTACGTATCTTGGTCCTAAAAGTGAGCTTATGTCTGAACTTAAGCGCCTATCTAGCGTTGCTCAGACAGATCGTGCAGAAATAGGTAAGAGTTTGAATATGGTAAAACAGGGTATTACGAGTATGTATTCTGACGCCGTAACGAGACTTGCAAACATTTCTAATTATCCGCCAATCGATCTAAGCAAACCTGGTATTGCATCATCCACCGCAACGTTTGGGCATAAGCATCCTACTAGTGAAATTTTAGCTCAGACATATAGGATATTTACCGAACTTGGCTTTGCTATTGTTGATAGTGAAGAAATTGAAACTGATTGGTATAATTTTGAAGCACTTAATATGCCGAGCGAGCACCCCGCTCGAGAAATGCAAGATACATTCTATATTGATAATGGCAAAATGAATTTGATACCTCGTACTCATACATCTGGCACACAAGTGAGATTTATGGAAAATAATACGCCTCCTTTTAAGATCATAGTTCCTGGTAGAGTATTTAGAAATGAAGATGAAGATGTTACTCACATTTGGTCGTTTTACCAGATAGAGGGATTGGTAGTAGGTGAGGGAGTCTCGATGGCTGATTTGAAGGGGACCCTTTTGCGAGTAGTGAAGGGACTGCTTGGCCCAGAAGCTGATATACGATTTAGAGCGAGCTACTTTCCATATACTGAGCCTTCCGTTGAGTTGGACTGTAAATATCAAGGAAAATGGCTGGAGCTTGGTGGGGCAGGGATGGTACACCCTCAGGTATTGAGAAATGGAGGAATTGATCCCGGTATATATACTGGTTTTGCATTTGGCTGGGGTGCTGAGAGACTAGCAAATATTAAGTATGGACTGACTGATTTGAGAGAGTTATGGCGTCCTAGATTTTCGTTTTTGGAGCAATTCTAGTTATGAGACTATCAGTAAATAATACTAATTCTTATCTGAAAAAATCACTTTCTACAAAAGAGATTGTGGCTGCACTTGAGCGCACTGAGGTAGAAGTTGAAGAAATATTGAGCTCAAGGGAGCTTGATACAAGAATAATTTCTGCAAAGGTGAAAAAAGTCTGGGCTCATCCAAATGCTGACAGATTAAAAATTGCTGAGGTGAGTTATGGCGATCAGTCTGCGATTGTAGTCTGCGGTGCGCCAAATTTGGTTACTGACTTAGTGGTGGCTTATGCTCAGCCAAAAACTATTTTACCAGACGGTACAAAGATTGACCGCGCAACTATACGTGGAGAAAAATCAGCAGGAATGTTGTGTTCGGCAAAAGAGCTTGGTATCTCAGATGACCATGATGGTATCTTGGAGCTCGACCCTGACCTACCCCTGGGTATATCATTGTGCGACATAGAAAATACTGGTGATGTCGTGGACATTAAGACCCCTGCGAATCGTTGGGATATGATGTCAGTTTTGGGTCTGGCTCGAGAAATCTCAGCTAACTCATTAAAAAATGAAATTATTGAGCCTAAGCGATCTGAATTAAGCTATTTTGACAAGAAAGTTGTAAATGTCAAAGAAATTGGGGAGTGCACGAGATTTATTTCGGCGAGGCTTTCAGTACAACACAATAGGCAGTCTCCAAAATGGCTTGTGGATAACTTAGTTGCTGCGGGCATGCGGCCTATTAATGCTGTTGTAGATATCACTAACTTTGTTATGCTTGAGACAGGACAACCCTCTCATGCATATGATAATGCTAAAATTTCAGGAAGCTTACAAGTTCGTTTTGCGAAAAATAACGAATCACTCACTACCCTTGACGGATCAGTGTTAAAACTCACAAAGGCCGACCTAGTAATAGCCGACCGTGATGGATGTATAGCGCTGGCGGGAGTAATGGGTGGCGCGAGTACTGAAGTGAGCGATGACACCTCTGAAATATTGTTGGAGGTTGCTAATTTCAATAAGACTACGGTACGTCGTGCAGCATTAAGACATGGATTAAGAACCGAAGCGAGTGGACGATTTGAAAAGGGGTTACCTCTCCCCCTTCAAGATTTTGCATTCTCGCGAATAATATATCTATTACAAACAATATGTGGGGCAAAAATATTAGACGGCCCAAATGACCAACTATACGCCTGGCCCTGGGTAAGGCACATCGGATTACGTGTCAGAAAAGCTGAAAGATTTTTAGGTACATCGCTTGACGAAAAGCAGCTGTTGGACGGCTTGCACGCGAGAGGATTTGAGGCCGAACACTTCTCTATCACTAAAGAAGCTCGTAAACATCTAGGGAAACCTTATGTGTGGGGTGCGAGCTACAAGCTCAACGGTGATGCGGCTTTTGACTGCGGATACTTTGTAGATTATATTTATTCACTCATTGGGAAAATGGTAGGTCATCAGTGCTTAGAATTGTTTGAGTCTGGCGAAGAGATTGATGAGTCAGAATTAAAACCCGGTGATACCGTTTTTCGTGATGGTCCTTGGGAGAAACTAGAAAGTAAAGACAGAAAAGGCTTGTCGCATGTGGCACTATATATAGGAAATGGCAAAATAATTCATGCTCGCGATACTGTTCGCAATGCTCAGGGTAAATGGGAAAAATTACCAAAAGATCAGCAGATGGTTGTTGAAGAATCTGTTGAGGTAATAACAAAAGACCCTGATTATAAGGGGGCAAGGCGGTATATTGATAGCTTCAATCACACAATTGCGGTTACATGCCCATGGTGGCGTATCGATGTAGAGACCGAACAAGACCTATATGAGGAAGCAGCAAAAATACTTGGGTACGAGAACTTGCCCACTACCCTGCCTCAACTGCCACCAATGCAAACTGAGCCTCATCAATTTGTGTTACACATGGAGAATTTGCGTGATAGTTTGGTAGCGCGCGGACTTTTTGAGGTGATGACGTACTCATTTGTCAGCAAGAAGCACCTAGACAGTAGTGCTTTGAGAAGTGATAGCCACTTGCGAATTATCAATCCATTGAGTATTGAGCAGGAATTCTTGCGCAGCAGTATACTGATGAGTCATGTTCAGGTGGTGTCTAATAATAGAGAATTCTGGCAAAAACAGTTTGGTTTTTTTGAGTTTTCACGAGTCTATATGAAAGATACTCGAAATAAAGATAAGAAAAGTGAATCTTGGCGACTTGCGATTACGATGGTGGGTGAAGATAGTATATCTCGCTTAAAAAATGTCCTAGATGTTATTAGTGAAAAATACGACTGGGCTACTCGCATCTCAAAAATTGAAAACGATAATTATATTACTGGAAGAATGGCAAATATTGAGGTAGATGGTGATACTCTTGGTATTTTTGGTCAAATACAACCATCACTTTTACGGGAATATAAGATAACACATGAAGTAAGTTTTTGTGAACTTACCATTACTGAAGAGTTACTCAAAGACCCAATTATTTTATCTCGACCCATACCAACTTATCAGTACATACAACGAGATTATACACTTGAGCTATCTGAAGAAACATACTGGCAGACACTAGTTGATGCCTTACCCTCTACTGATAGTCTAGTAAGGATCATGTTTGTTACTGAGTTTGCAGATGAGGAGTTGGTGAAAAATAAATTGAAACGTTTGAGTTTTCGCATTTGGCTTGATTGTGGTGCACAGCCCTCACAAGCTGCAATATCACAAGAGACTCAGAAAATACTCACTTGTCTCAAGCAATCGAAATCACTTGGCAAGTTTAGGGTCTGCTAATTGCCCTAGTAATTATTAGAGCATAAGCTGTATAATGATTAGTAACTATGGCAATGCATAATAAACAAGAACCACATTCTCATTGGATGCATTTACCAAAATTTGCTTCATATTCTGGTCAAAAGCCCAGTAAGGTTGCAAGAATAAATTTTGTGATAATTGCTGCTATTTTGGTGTTTTGTTTGACAGATCTTTTGATATCTGCGATTACAATGGGGAGAATCTATCCGGGAGTATCAATTGCTGGTAATAACGTGAGCTATAAGACACGAGCTGAAGCATATGAATATCTGAAAAATCAAAAGCTTGAACGAAACTTTACAATTAAAGTGGGTGATAAGATGTTTAATGCTACAAGCAGTGAACTCGGAGCAAATTATGACCTTATCACCACAATTGATACCGCGTATTCTGAAGGACGTAGTGAGTTGTTGCCAACAGTAAATATATTGAACTCCACATCTAATGGTGAAGTAGGATATGCTTATGAAATTGATCAAGTAAAACTGAGAGATTTCACGACTTCGATAATACGTTCTGTAGGGCATGATGCAAAAAATGCGGGACTACAGATAGATAATGGCGTGATAGTAGTCAATCCAGACCAAGATGGGTTGCGTATAGACCAGAAGTATCTCAATAAGGTGCTCGCCGGTGCCTTGAGCAGTGCCAAAGATCAAAATTTGAGTCTGCAGCCCCAAGTAGTCAAGGCAGCAATTTTGGCGAGCGATACAGGACAGGCGAAAGTGCAAGCAGAAAACTATTTGAATCGAGTAGTGAGCCTCAACTATAATGGCAGAACTTACACGGCTGATAAAATCGCAATGGGACATATGATTAGTTTTTCTGAAGTGATGGGCCCTGATGGGAAAGTGCAATTACAGGCTGGAATCTCTCGTGAGCAAGTGGCTGGCTATGTACAGTCGGTAGCAAACCAAATAAACATTACGCCGATCAACAAGAAAGTAACTGTTGCAAATGGAACAACCACGATAGAACGAGAAGGTAAAGATGGTTTGGCAGTGAATCAGCAACCGGTAATTGATGAAATTACTTCTGCGCTTCAAAAAAACCAAGATATTAGCATGGGTCTTACCACTTCCCCACTGGCTTTTAAAACAGAGACTTTTCAGGTGGGTGGAACAGGGGGATTGGCGTACTCGCAGTACATAGAAATTTCCATACCTAGACAGCGATTGTGGGCTTGGCAAGATGGCCAAGTAGTATTTACGACTGCTATCACAAGTGGTGCCGCAGGAGATGGATTCCCGACGCTAACAGGACTTTTCTCAATTTATGCAAAAGAGCGCAGTCGTTACTTGAATGGTAGTCAATATGGCTGGAGTTATAACGTGTTTGTGGACTATTGGATGCCGTTTAACGGTGGTCAAGGACTGCATGATGCTGATTGGCGTTCAAGCTTTGGTGGTCAAGATTACTACCATGGTGGAAGTCATGGGTGTGTCAACATGCAAAAAAGCTCAGCGGCATATTTGTATGGCTGGGCAAATGTTGGTACACCAGTGTGGGTACATAGTTAGGCAAATCTAAGGTATGTATCAGCACGTTATGGTTGTGACTTATGAAGCATAACTGGTATAATTGTATGTATGAATCCTCCTATAAATCCTCCGATAACAGGGCCTGATATGTCAGCCCAACCAAGACTCCCTCCTGAACCCCAGGCGGCTCCTGTATTATCACGACCTGAACAAGTTCCTCTTCAGCCTACACCACCACAGGTGGTGGAAGTGGGACAACAGGCTCAACCCGAGCAACTATCTCAAGCAAATCCTCAAGCTTTGCCTGCTCAACAGCAACCAGTAGCTGCTGCTCAACAACAGCCAATTCAGGCTACTGCAGTCCACACGGATAGCTCAACTGCTAGACAAATGCACGGTCAAGCTGTGGGTGATCTTGAGGCAGAAGATACTGATCTTATTGAGAAGCCTTGGGTAGATAAGACAGAGCAAGTTATCGACGCAGATAAGGACGATCCTTTTATAGAAGATGAGCATCAACATGACCTAAGTCGAGCATATTTAAAGAAGCGGTTTAATTTAGACGTGAAATAATTTCTATGAGTCAATTTGTAATATTTATGTCATTAGTGCTGGTGCTTTTTGTAACGATTGTGGCTATTTTGGGCTATTATTGGTATCGACGGATTTCTCGAAGGGCCAAAGACATCGAGCGTTCTTTAAAGATGGTACCCTTGCTTGTTAAACTTCCGCCTCAAGAGGTAGAAGAAGGTAGTAGAGATATGCGTGAAGTGATCAAGGAGAATATTGCTCGCGCTGAGGGTGTGTTTAATTTGCTCTCTGGTGTTGCAACAGAAAAATCGGGCTTCTATGGTAAAAAGCATATAAGTTTTGAAATAGTTGCTGAAGGCAAACTCATTAATTTTTACATTGCCGTGCCTGCTAGTCTACTCAGTGCTGTACAGAAGTCTTTGACGTCAGGATATCCAGATATACAGATAGAAAAAGCTGAAGATGCCAATATTTTTTCTCAGAAAAGTAAAATTGCTGGCGTGCAAGGCGGAGAGTTAGTGCTCACCAAAGAAAGTTACTTGCCTATCAACACATATAAAGAAAGTGATAGTGATGCAATGACTGGAATGCTGGCCGGTCTTTCTAATCTAGCAGATACCGAGGGGGCGGCGATACAGGTAATGATACGACCGGCAAACTCTAAATGGGCAAAGCAAGCACTCTCAAATGCAAAAAGTATACTCAACCCCAACAAGAAGTCCTCGGCTACTTCTAGTAAGATATTGGATCTTCTAGTAGAGCTTTTACAGGCACCCTTTAGGACCAAGTCAGAAAGTGAAGGCAATAAGTCTGAGCCTAAGCAGATTGATGCAATTGACCAAAAAAAGGCAGACATGATAGAGCTCAAGGCAAAATCGCCTGTATTTGAGACCCTTATTCGTCTAGTAGCTAGCTCAGAGGATACACTACGAACAAAGGTAATTATTCAAGATTTGACCCTAGGGTTTGCTCAGCTCAGTCAGGGAGGTGCCAATAGCTTTAAATACAAGGCAGCTGATCAGCCACAAGATGTTGCAACCAACTTTATCTTTCGATTTTTCCCTGCCAAAAATAATAAAATGGTATTAAACTCCACAGAACTTGCAACCATATTCCATTTACCAAGTCAGGTCATAGGCATTTCTACTAGTCTTGAAAGACGGGCGGCCAAAGAAGTGCCTGCTCCTGGCGGTCTGCCTACTGAAGGGCTTCGCATTGGTGTGAATAAGTATCGCGGGGTGGATACACCAATATTTATTACCAAGGATGATAAGAGACGTCATATATATACTATTGGTCAGACTGGTACCGGTAAATCTACATTGCTTACTAATATGATGCTACAGGACGCTAAGGCTGGATTGGGATTTTGTTTTATTGATCCAAACGGTGATGAAGCTGAGAAGCTTCTTGGGCGAATACCGCCAGAGCGCGCTGAGGATGTGATTTACTTTTCTCCAGGAGACACGGAGTTTCCGCTGGGCTTAAATATTATGGAGTATGATCATGATCGTCCAGAGCAAAAAGACTTCTTGGTGCAAGAAGCCATCGCTATGCTTTATAAATTGTATGACCCTAATCATCAAGGCATGATAGGCCCACAGTTTGAAAGTTGGTTTCGAAATGCTGCACTGACAGTGATGGCTGATCCGGAAGGTGGAACTTTCATTGAGATTCCAAAGGTATTTACTGATGATGAATATTTGAAGAAGAAATTTAAGTTTGTTACAGACCCCACTATTCAAGACTTTTGGACGGGTCAAATGGCACAGACTGATGCCCATACGAAATCTGAGATGCTAGGATACTTTGCTTCAAAGTTTGGGGCAATTGCAAATAATGAAATGCTTCGAAATATTATTGGTCAGAAAAAATCATCACTGAATTTCCGTGAAGTAATGGATACCAATAAAATACTGATTGTGAATTTGAGCAAAGGGCTTATGGGTGAGATCAATGCAAAACTACTCGGAATGATCTTTGTTATCAAACTGCAAATGGCAGCTATGAGTAGAGCCGATACACCAGAAAGCGAGCGAATTGACTTTGCTCTGTATGTAGATGAGTTTCAAAATATTGCCACAGATAGTTTTGCAACAATTTTGTCTGAAGCTCGAAAGTACCACTTCAATCTAATTGTAGCCAACCAATATATAGAACAGATTGATGAGCAGATACGTGATGCTGTGTTTGGTAATGTTGGCTCGATGGTGATTTACAGAGTAGGTAATGAAGATTCAGAATACATTGCTAAGCAGTTTGCTCCGCAGTTTAGTGCTAGTGATATTGCAAATATCCCCAATCATTATGCGGCTGCGAAAATTATTGCAAACGGCTACCCAGTGACGCCCTTTACCATTAAAGGTGACCCGCCAATTGATAATGGAGTGATAAATGCCGAGCTACAGTCTGCAATGCGTGATCTCTCAAGAAGTAAGTATGGAAGGCCAAAAGCTGAAGTTGCTGCTGAAGTGGTGCGTAGTCTTGAGTCTTCGAGTACGGTTGAGCCAGAACCAGCTACGATTACGCCTGCAGACGTGACGAGTGAAAACTCTGGCCACTAGTATTGGCTTGGCACAAATTTGCAAAAAGCTTGCGCTACCAAGTGCTGGTGTACTACAATACAACATAAGTATTAATATATTCTGTAACTTTCTAAAAGAGGGGTAAGAAACAAAAATCATGAGTAACTTTCGCGATATAGTAACTAATTTCTCGATCGGGGCGATATCGAAGAATAAGGTAGTTTTTTACGCTAAACGGCTTTCTAAGGAGACAGCTACCCGGCGAATAGCGTCGGTACTAATGATAGGTCTTCTAGCATTTCAGTTTTTTACCTTTATGGTTCCGCCAAAACCTAGCTATGCTGCTAGTCCTGGAGATTTAGTATCGGGTGGACCATTTAGTAAAGCGAGCATAATTAGTAGAATATGGGATCAAAACCCAGATGGTATTCAGCAAGTCTTTGGCCGGCTTCAAATAACACGAGACAAGATGAATGCAGCCGGCGTGGGTAGTGCCTGTAAGGGACAAGGCTGGCTTTCTATGGGACGTTTTAGTGCCCCAAATTCATACCAATGGCAGCCTGGTATATGGATGGGACCAGCTGAGTCGCGTTGGCAACAAAATTGTTTCACCTCATTAATTGGTGGAGAAAAAATTCAAGATACAGATACGGGCCAGTGGTACGAATGGGGCGTGATACTTGATTGTGGAAATATTATTTTACGACCAACTACCCCTCCGCCTCCTCCACCTGCTGAAAAATCATTTAGTTGTGCCACATTAAATTATACCGTTCCTGGCCCAGTGCCTGTCGGTGCGGAAGTGGGCTATAGAGGTTATGCAAGTGGCACCAACGTTTCTGGTGGTGAGCTTGTTGATATGGCCTATGGTGTCTATGATAGTAACGGTAATTTGGCCTATCCTATACAGTCTGCCAATGGGGTGGGTCAAGAATCTCCGGGTAATTTTGTAGATGGAACATTGCGCGTCTTCAAATTTGATAAGCCCGGTACTTTCACGATAAAACTTGTGGTCTTCTATGATGTTGGAGGTACAAAGTACTTCGCGGCAGGCTCAGGAGCTGGAAACTGTTCTCGTCAGCTTACTGTACAGCAGCCTCGTACTTTGGTTTGTAAGGACCTTACTATGCCAACAACAACTGCACAGGCACCATTTACTCCAAAACTAGCTGGTGAAGCTGCAGTAGTCGGTGATATTGGTACTGCACCAACTGGCAAGCTCTATACATACTTGTTGCTTAAGGAAGTGCCCCAAGGTACATCAGGGCCTGTAGTGCCATTCAATAACAGGTATTACCAAGAGACAGCACCGAGAATACTGCATGATAATGTCAATGCGCTGAGAGATCCCGCATCAGGTTACTTCGATGCAACTTCATTCAAACGCGATGTTGCAGGAAACTATCTAGTGATATTGAGAGTAACGAGCAATACTGGAGTTGCAGCACCAGAGAATACTGATTGTTTTCAGCCATTTACCGTTACACCACAACCCAAAGATTTCACTTGTCTTAAATTGACCGCTAACCCTGATAAGGCCGACAAAGTTCCTTTTGAAACGACCTTTACTGCAAAAGCCAGCGTACTCAACACGAGTATCAAGGAATACCAGTTTGATTATGGTGATGGCAAGAAAGAAGTGGTTGCAACTGACAAGCTGGAAGCGGTTAAAAAGCATACTTACACATCTGGAGGAAAATATACCGCCAAGGTGGTGGTCGTGGGCACTGATTCGGCTGTCAAATCGTCTAAACCTAGTTGTACTGAAGAAATCACTATAGAAGAGGTAAAGTATGTTAAAAGAGTGCAGAACAATACGATTCTTACGAGTGATAATAAGCCAACTGATGCCAATGGCCAAGTTGCTCGCCCTGGTGATAAGATTACCTACAGTATTGGCATAGCCAGTATAGGTGCCTCTCCTGTAAAAGGGTTCATTTTCCGAGATAATATCTCAGATATATTGCAGTATGCAGATATAGTTGATGCAAGCGGTGGTAAGCTGGTAAACGAAAACAATCAGACATTTATTGAATGGCCGCCAGTCGATGTACCGGTAAGTATTAAGCAGGATGCTCCAACATACGTAGTAAAAAGCTTTACTGTTCAGGTGAAAAATCCGCTCCCTACTAATGCATCAAAGCCAACTGATCCAAGTAACTATAATTGTTCAATGGAAGACGAGTTCTTTGGTAATGTTGTAGCAACTCCACTGTCTGTGAATCCTGCGAAAAGACTTGAGTGTATGGCAAAAGAACTGCCCAAAACTGGTGCGGGTGTTCCTATCGCGTTTATAGGCTTCTTCGCAGCAACTTCCCTATATCTCTTTTTCAGAAATAGATTGCTCAAACGTGAAATTCAATTAGTAGAAACATTAAATGATGGAGCAAATATCAATGGCTAGTAATCCTGAAAGCAATAAAGAAAAGTATCAAGATGGAGCGGCTGAACGCGCAGAGCAGTCAGAGCTAAAGAATTTAGAACGAGCTAAGGCACCTGAGAAGAAATTCACCAAAGCTGAAAAAGAACAGGGTGAAGCAGATCTTGCACGCAAACATGAGTCGGCTGAGAAAAAGCTTTCTGCAGAGAAAGAAAAGCAAGAGCTTGAGTTATCAAAAGAAAAGGCTAAAGCTGAAAAATCTCAGGAAGTAGCTCCGGAGAAAAAAGATCCCAATAGCTATACACGTGCGCAAAAGAAAGCAGTGTATAAAAAAGAGATGAAGCATGTTCAGGCACAGTTACCTAAGGGGTCTCGAGCTTTTTCAAAAGTGATTCACAACAGTGCGGTTGAAAAGGTGAGTGATGTAGCCGGAAAAACAGTTTTTCGACCATCTGCACTGATGGGTGGCGCTATTACTGGACTGATCTTTGGAGTACTCTTCTATATGGTCGCAAGGTATTATGGTTATGTAATACCTACTTGGATGCTCTCAATTCTCTTGATAGCCGGAGCTATTGTAGGGGTACTCATTGAGTTTGTGATCTCACGTTTTCACCACGATACAGAAGCTTAGTTTTTCAGGCATCTGTAATAGGGTAAACTCCAGCAAAAAGTGCTAGAATAGATATAAGCATAAGGAGTTTACGGGTTTTTTCTATGTCTGTCAGTTACAAACAAACATTGATACAAAAGTCACCAATAGTATTTTTTTTGGTACTTTTGGTGTTGATTGGTACTTTTGTGTTTTCAAGAAGAGCTGCTGCAGATACCGTAAGCCAAGCCTTCACTTCAAATACGCAACTAGCACAAGGGAGTGTAGTATCACTCAAGACAAATTCTCAGACAGTTGTTGAGCTTGCAAATACAGCTAATAATGAAAGCTTATTGGGCGTGGTGGTGGTGCCTCAAAATGTATTGGTGAATCTCAATACTAATGATGGGAATACTCAGGTAGTAAGTAATGGCCAAGTAAGTATTTTGGTATCAAATATTAACGGTGAAGTAACAAATGGTGATTTACTTACTTCCTCTCCTGTAGCTGGTGTGGCCATGAAGGCTACTGAACAGACTCGGGTGGTGGGTACGGCCCAGGAAGATTTCACTCAAGCCAAACAGAAGCGTACGCAGACTATTAAAGACAAGGACGGTAAAGATACGACATTAACAATAGGGGTGCTTGCAGCAAATATAGCGATTGGAAGCTATTCTCCCCCAAACTCTCTGCAAAACAACTCGCTTGTTTCTGGAGTACAATCATTTGCTATAAGTGCCACAGGTAAGCCGGTATCTGTAGTAAGGGCAGTAGCCGCATTACTCGTACTACTGATAGCTGCTGCAGTTTCGGTTGTAATTCTGTATACCTCACTGACGAGTAGCATACGATCCATTGGTCGCAACCCACTCTCGAAACATGCAATTTTGCAAAGTCTTTTACAGGTAATAGTAGCAGTGGTAGCAATAATGCTCAGCGGATTTGCAATTGTTTATTTAATATTGACACGATGATGAAACAGAAAGATACAATAATTCACTCAAAGCTATCTCAAAAGCAAACAGCGGCTGCAAAAGTTGTCTCTGTGTATAGATTTGTCGCCAAGATTGGCGGGCTTGCAAATGCTCAGACTAATGCGGTTGTTGAATTTGCCAATAAAGAACTTGGTTTGGTTTGGCAGGCCAATGAAGAGACTGTGACGGTATTGCTTTTTTCACCTAACTCAACAGTGGCAGTAGGTATGGAGGCAAAAATCGCTGCTAATAGCTTTTCTATTTATGCCAATGAGAATCTACTTGGAAGAATAGTTGACCCACTTCTTTCTCCTAAAGATGGATCTGTACTCAAAAAGAATGGCCAGCCACAGCCAGTATTTGGTTCTGCGCCTGGTTTTTTTGAACGAGCCATTGTAGATGAACAACTAGCAACAGGTGTGATGCTGGTAGATACATTATTTCCTATTGTGAAGGGTCAAAGAATAGCAATTATTGGCGATAATAAGTCTGGTAAGTCGACGTTTTTGAGTCAAGTGGCGAATTTTCAAGCAAAAGAAGATGCTGTGTTGGTATATGTACTTATAGCCAAACACAAGCATGATATCGATACACTTCTTGCTCGCCTCAGGGCAGCTGATGTATTAGATCGAACCATCGTGGTAGTAGCAGATATATTCGATTCTTTGCCATTGAGCTACTTGGCGCCATATGTGGGTTGCGCAATAGCAGAAAATTTTTGGAGAGCGGGAAAAAATACTGTAGTATTCTATGACGATCTATCTGCGCATGCTAAATTGTACCGTGAGATGTCATTACTTCTTGATGTGCCACCGGGGCGAGAGGGGTATCCTGGAGATATGTTTTGGCAACATTCGTCACTCTTGGAGCGCGCTGGTAAGCTCAAGCGTAATGGGGCAAGTCAAACTGTTCTTGCCGTTGGCACTACACCTACCGGCGATCTCACGGGCTATATACCCACCAGTCTTATATCGATGACCGATGGGCAAATTGTATTTGACCTCACCACAATGCATAAGGGAATAAAGCCGGCAGTTGATGCGGTGGTGTCGGTGAGCCGGGTAGGTGGGCGATCACAATCCAAACAGTTTGCAGAGCTAGCAACAAGGGTGCGTAATGAGCTTGCCAAATTTCGAACTGCCAGTGATTTTTCACGTTTTGGCTCGCAATTATCAGATACGGCGAGTGCTCAAATAGTACTTGGTGATAAGCTCTATGAACTTTTCAAACAGCCACCCGATGTCAGCTATACTCTCAAAGAGCAGTATATAATGTTAGAAGCGCTTATGCAGTCGAAAGATCCTGCTGAGGTGAGTGTATCATGGCTCAAGAGTGTAATTGCAGATGTAGCCAATCAAGAAATAGCCGAGGAAGACTATGTCAAAATTGCCAAAGAACTAATTAAAAGTAACCCTATGGTGAAGCTTATATGAACAAACCAGCTGAAATTTACCAAGAGTATCTTGATGTAGCTACCATCGAGCAGGTGGCAAAAGTATTTGAGAATGTTGCTTCTATTGAGGTACGACAGATTAAAGATAGAGTGCTGGCTAGTCGTGATTTTTTTCACGAGCTTTGGAGTATGTATGTGCAGCTACGATTAGATTCAGGCAAGAAAGATGATTCTGTAGTGAATCAGCCTACCAATGATAAGACCGCTGTTATACTCATAAGCTCTGATGAGTCACTAGGCGGCAACATAGATGAAAAATTAATTGAAGAAACACTTTCTGAGACGAGTCCAGAGCAAGTAGATTATTTTGTGATAGGCAAACGTGGTGCGCGAATACTAAAGAGTCAAGGCATTGAGCCCTCGGCGGTATATCCCCTTCCAGATATCACGAAGCCCGTGAATGTGATTCCAGTAATTTCGCAAACACAAATGTATAAGACTACGGTAGTGTATTTTGAGCAGTTTATTAGTCTCGCCAATCAACAGGTGCAGGTCTTTGAATTGGTAGCGGGTATTAAAAAATTATCAGAGGCTGAAAATGCCCGTACTGACTCGACACTTATTTTCTCGAGTGACTATATATTTGAACCTTCTTTAGAAGTAGTAATAAGTTACTTAGAGAGCATGATGCGAGCAACTGCGCTTACAGAGCTTATACTGGAGTCACGTTTGGCGCAGCTTGCGAGTAGATTTAACGCAATGAATCAGGCGGGAGCCAATGCTGGTCAGCAGAAAAAGGTTCTCTATACTCAGTATCGTCGTCGCAAAAGACAACAAGATTATGCTGAGCTGCAGACGTTTCGACAAGGAAAGGTAGGTATACTATGAAGCAATCACAGGGAGTGATCGTTGCTATAAGAGGCCTGATAGTGACCATTCAATATACAGGTGAGTTGCCAGCTATTCGTAGTCTACTTGTGAACGAACAGACTACTTCTTGTAGACTATCGGTATTGGCCCACAAAAACGATCATGAAGTATTGGCGCTCAATCTTGCTGAAGGTTATAGCGTGGTTATTGGCCAGACTACACGACTGTTAGAAAAAGGCTTGAGTGTGCCTGTAGGTACAAAAAGTCTTGGTAGAGTATTCAACGCATTAGGCGAGACGATTGATACGGGCGAGTCTTTGGCGGGCGGGGAGACTGTCTTGGCAGACTCATACACACGTACAGAAACCGACTTGAGTGAGGGCGGTCAAAAGGTAATTGAGACGGGTATAAAGGTAATTGATTTCTTTACACCTTTCGTACAAGGAAGAAAGATTGGCATTATTGGTGGTGCGGGTGTAGGTAAGACCGTACTGGTGACTGAGCTCATGCACAATGTCTGTCGCAACGATAAAGGCATATCCTTTTTTGTAGGAATAGGCGAGAGAATTCGTGAAGCACATGAGCTTTATGAAGAGCTCAAGCAGCAAGATTTACTCAAAAACACAGTAATGTATCTGGGGCAAATGAGTGAATCGGCTGCTATGCGTAGTCTAGTGGGATTATCTGCGGCTGCGGCGGCTCGCTGGTGGCGTGATGAGCAAAAGAAAGACGTGTTGTTTTTTGTGGATAATATTTATCGTTATTTACAGGCGGGCAATGAGCTTTCAACTATGCTTGGTGAGACTGCATCTGAAGGTGGCTATCAACCTACCCTTTTTACCGATCTCGCTCGATTTCAAGAAGGGCTTGATAGTAATTCTAAGGGTTCTATTACTTCAATTCAGTCAATATATATTCCAGCAGATGATGTCTCTGACCCGGCAGTTGTAGAAATATATCAGCAACTCGACTCTGTAATAGTATTGTCTCGAGACATTATGGAACGAGGAATACTACCGGCTGTTGACCTTACTGGTACGAGCTCGTCTTTACTCTCGCCGGACATTATTGGTGAACGACACTACTTACTTGTTTCACAGGTACAGCGAATAATGGAAAAATATAATAGTTTGCGGGGTATTATTGCTATTATTGGCGAGGGCGAACTAAGCTTGCAGGATAGGGCAGAATACCAAAAGGCCAAACGTCTTATTGAGTTTTTCACCCAACCGCTATTTGTTACCGAGAGCCTTACGGGTGTACCGGGTCAGTATGTTACACGAAATGATATGCTCTCAGGAGTAGAAGAAATAATAGCAGGGTCGTAATCACTATGTCTAATACTCTTCTACAGATTAAAATATTCTCACCGTTTGAGGTTTTTTACGAGGGCCTGGCCTACAGCCTCTCTGCTAACAACGAAGAAGGTAGATTTGATGTACTCTTTGGCCATGCCAACTTTATTAGTCTATTGCCCAAAGGCCCGGTAGTATTGAATACTCCTTATGGCGAGCGAAGTTTCCGTCTAAATAGAGGAATACTCAAGGTGCACAACAACTTTATTGTTGTCTTCGCAAATGTCTAGTCTCAGGGTTGTTTTGTTATACCATAAGCACTATACTAGATGTAGTATCGAATACAACTGTTCGTTTTTGAATAGAGAGTAAGATGCGAGGTGGACCCCATAGAACCAAATCAAATAGTACAAACACAAACACAGCCTAGTCAAACAGCTGAATCTACCTTTTCTGCAGAAGTTGCAAAAGAGGATGTTTTGGGTAATGCGGCATTTGAGAGCAACTCACAAGTAGTCTCAGCTCATCGTAAAAGCACTCTGTTTCGTTTTCTTTGGATAGCTTTGGCGCTGTTGCTACTCTCTTTGCTTGGTTTTGTACTGTACAGAAGTATCAAAACTTCTAGTACAGCCAAGCCTACTTCATCTGCCTCCAATTATAATGACACTCGTATTAATCTCGCTGGTTTTACTTCTGGATCTGGGGCAACAACTGGTCAATTAGCAGTGAACGGATCGGCCAATATTGTTTCTGATTTGAATGTAGGTGGTAATGCTAATGTAGGAGGTACTCTGACTGCTACCAATCTGCAAGGTGATGGTACTGGAATCATCAATCTACAAGCTAGTAACATTACTGGGGTGATTAGTACTGGACAACTTAACCCGTTTATAGCCTATACAAATAAGGATAATCAGGCATTTTTTGGCAATAGTCAGGTATTTCGAAATGCCACTAATGGTGTAGGGGCATTCGAAATCCAGAATTCAAGCGCTGACCCAGCACTAAGTATCAACACATTAAATAATTTTGTTGGTATAGGTACGTCGGCACCAAACTATGAGCTTGATGTTGTGGGTAATGGTCAGTTCTCTGGCCAACTCTTAGTCGGTCCTAATGCTTCTATAGATGGTACTATTCTCCTAGCGGGGGGGTTATTTGGTGGTCGAAGTATTAGTCGTACATTAACAACTCAGCAAATTGTAAGTTCAAACGCAGTCAACAGAGGAATATATGCTGGTCTTGCTAATGAATTGCTGATAGAGCCAAGCATTGACCCAGCTGCAAATGATAATTATTTTGTAGGTTCATACTCTGCTCTGCAAACAAACGGAACATATGATTATGATCTGAATGGTGGTGCTCTTGCATCATATACTCATAATGGTACTGGGACGGTAGATGTAGGAGTTGGTAGTATATCGCTTGTATCGAATCTAGGCACGGGCACGATAAATCGAGCAGTCGGTAATTTGGCTATGCCAGCAATTAATGGCGGAACAATGAATTCATACGTTGGTTTTTCCGCTTTTAACCCTCAACTATTTGCTTTACCGCAACTTGGGTTCCCTTCTATTATTAATGGAGGAACAATTAGTAAGTATTTTGGTGTGCAAGTTCTGGACACAAGTAGTGCGTCTCCAATCAACCAGATTCTTAATCCACTTAATAATATTGGTACCCAAGTAAATGCAAATATTAGCTCAGAAGGTACACATAGCCAAAACTTTTTTGAAGGTAAGATAAATATTGGTATTTGCTCAGGTAGTGAAACTTCACTACTTTTGTGCGGCACATTCTTAGAGCCGCCAACTAGTGGAAACAAGTTGATAGTAAATAGTCCGAGTGTTACTGACGTGAATGCAACTATTCAGGTAACTTCTCGTGCTGCCACCGATAAACCTTTGGTTGTACAGGGAATAGCAGGGCAGACGGGCGATCTGACTCAATGGCAAGATTCCACTGGTGCAGTTAAAAGCGAGATAGCCGCCAATGGTAGTTTAGGGCTGGGTACAACCACACCAGGTGCTTTTCGTCTAAATACTACAGATACGTCTACTACAAATGTGGCGCAGTTTAATGGTAGTGCTGGTACTCAGTGTACAGTGGTAACTGGCACGGGCTGGAGTTGTAGTAGTGATGAGAGCCTTAAGACAAATATTTTGTCAGTCAACAATGGGCTGGATGTGATCTCACAACTGAGAGGTGTTACATACAATTGGAAGTCTGACCCTACTGGCGCACAACAAGATGGTTTTATAGCTCAAGAAGTACAAAAGATTTTGCCTCAGCTAGTAACTACTGACAAGTCCACTGGCTTATTGAGCCTAAACAAAGATGGCATACTCCCCTACCTAGTAAATGCAATTCAAGACCAGCAAAAACAAATTGATACTCTCAAGGGTGGCAGTAGCACTGTAGCAAGTATTGATGTCTTGCAACAACTAGCAGATGCCAAGGCGGTGACATTTGGTGGTGATGTCACTATCAACGGTAATGTAGTAATAAAGGGTACGATAACGGGCGGCGCAGACTCACGGGGCAAAGTAACTGTTGCTACTGGTGCTACTCAGGCTACACATAGCTTTGCAAGCGCCTATGCTAGTCAGCCCTACGTACAGGTAACACCACTTGAGCAAATAGATGGTGCATATTGGGTGAGTGGTAATAGTACTACCGGCTTTACAGTGCAACTTGAAAAGCCTCAAGCTACACCAGTGAGCTTTAATTGGTTTGTTTTGAATTAGTGCATTTTTTTGCTATACTTATACCATAACAACTTTGTGAGATGAGTTTGTTTGTCATAGGTAATTAGATAAATATAAAGGTGGCATTCTTGCAAGAAAGCACTCCAGATACTTCACCTCAATTAGAACATCATAACGAGCCAAGTCATAATTGGCTTATTTGGTTACTCGCGGGCCTCGTTATTTTATTTGTGCTAGTAATTATTATCCTTCGAGGTCTCTGTACAGACATTTGGTACATTCGCTTGTTTGGCCTGAACGAAAGATGGTGCCCGGGCCCCACTAGTACTCTGGTAGGCAGAATAGATCTGGCTAATGGCTCTGTGACTGGCGACAAACTGGCTGATGAGAGTATTGGAGTAGCTAACTTATCTCCAGCCCTCCAGCAGTTCATAACCAGCACTCAACAAAGTATTCAACAGATCACCACCTCTCCAGTACCGGGCCCACAAGGTGCGGTTGGGGCTAAAGGGTTGCAGGGAGCAACCGGCCCCACTGGTGCAACCGGGACAATTGGTATAGCACAAAATGGTGTAGCACTGTTTGGTACGACCTTAGAGCTCGGTACCAATCCATTGCTACACGATACTGTTATCCCTCAAGCAGGCTATGACTTTACTCTTGATGCTACCGGAGCAGGTGGTAATCTTATTGCTACCGGTACTTATGGGGCTGGTATACCACTTACTGTTTCTGGGCCAGGAACTAGACTGGTCTGGGCACCACGCAAGGCAGCTCTTAGAGCTGGCACTGTCACTGGCGCTCAATGGGACGATGTGAATGTGGGAAGTTATTCTATTGCTGTAGGGGTGGATACTGTGGCGAGTGGGGCAGGGAGCTTTGCAGGTGGTTTGAATACTGTTGCATCGGGTAGTGGCTCGATTGCTCTTGGCTATAGTACTACAGCTTCTGCACTTGCATCTGTGGCTTTTGGGAGTGGTACAGTTGCAAGTGGTGATTATTCAATTGCTTTTGGTAATGAATCGCAGGCATCTGGTACAAATTCTACCGCCTTTGGCTTACTTACAATTGCCAGTAATTCTCAGTCCACTGCTTTTGGGGTAGCAACAGTTGCATCTGGTCTAAATTCTACAGCCTTTGGTGATTTGGCAGTTGCGAGCGGTAATATTTCCACAGCCTTTGGCTTTAGCTCACTTGCTAGTGGGGTATATTCTACGGCCTTTGGCTTTAATTCTACTGCCAGTCTCGATTACGCTACTGCGTTTGGTAGAGATACTTTGGCTAGCGGTAAGAACTCTACTGCTTTTGGTGACTTTACTACTGCCAGTGGTGAATCTTCTACGGCTTTTGGTGGTGATCAGCTGTATAACTCAACCACCTGTACTGACAATCTTTTACCACACACTATTGCATCAGGGCTAAGTTCTACAGCATTTGGTGCATGTACTACTGCTTCTGGCGCGGGCGCAACTGCATTTGGTAGTGCTACGGTCTCTAGTGGTATTGATTCTACTGCCTTTGGTTCGAATACAATTGCCCAAGGTACTTATACTACTGCGTTTGGATACGACACTCTCGCTTCTGGTGATTTTTCAACCGCCTTTGGCGGATACTCTACTGCTAGTGGTGCTGAGTCTACTGCTTTTGGATCGCAAACCGTTGCGAGCGGTCTAACTTCAACGGCATTTGGGGTTACAACACAAGCTACTGGCCAGGGGTCTACTGCATTTGGTTTTCAGTCTCAAGCGCAAGGTGGGTACTCAACGGCTTTTGGTAGTGGCACGAACGCTCAAGCTGATCATTCCACTGCCTTTGGCGGCAACACCTTAGCCAGTGGTACTTTTTCAACTGCTTTTGGCTTATATACAATTGCAAGTGGTACTTCATCAACTGCCTTCGGGGGCTATATATTACCAGACGATACATCTTGCGCTCAAAATTTATTTCCTAACACTACCGCATCTGGGCTAAGTTCGGTTGCATTTGGTACGTGCACCGTAGCTACAGGTAGTGGCTCTGTAGCATTTGGAACAATTACTTCTGCCCTTGCACTAAATGCTACTTCTTTTGGGGATCTTACAATTGCCTCAGGTGAAGCGTCAACTGCCTTTGGTTTGAACAGTCAGGCCTCAGGTTTGGCAGCAGTAGCTTTTGGTAATACATCACTAGCATCTGGTTCTGGTTCAACAGCTTTTGGGCAAAGCACCCAGGCCACCAATAATGCTGCGGTGGCTTTTGGGCAAAGCACGGTTGCGAGTGGTGAAGATTCAACGGCATTTGGCTCTGATACGATTGCAAGCGGAATATATAGCACTGCTTTTGGGCACACCACTACCGCAGCTGCCGATAGCTCCACGTCCTTTGGTCAGGACATTGCTGTTTCAGCATTAGGTGCAGGCTCAGTAGGTATTGGCCTAGGGCTCGGTGGTCCATATACTCTTTCACAAGCCAATACCATGGCAATAATGGGTGGAACAGTAGGTCTTGGTACGGTCACACCTTCTCACCAACTCGATGTCTCTGACACTACCACTACCAATGTATCTCAATTCTTAGGCTCCGGCGGTACCCAATGTACCGTAGTTACTGGCACTGGCTGGAGCTGTAGCTCTGACGAAACTTTAAAAACCAATATACTCAACATCACTAATGCGTCAGGTATCATTAGCCAAATTCAAGGCGTTACCTACAATTGGAAGACTGATCCAAATGGTACTCAACAAGATGGCTTTATTGCTCAAGATATCCAAAAGATATTACCAGAGCTCGTTACTACCGATAGTAATGGTAAACTTAGCCTTAACAAAGACGGTATAATGCCCTATATAGTAGAAGCAGTAAAAGAGCAGAACGGTAATATTGATGCTACTAATAAACAATTAGCTACTCAGGGACTGAAGGTAGAGAGTATTAGTGAGGAGATGGTGGTTCTGACGAAGCGGGTAGAAGATATAGATAAAAGCAATGTTGTTCGTGATGCACGCATCCAGGCTCTCGAAGATCAATTAAAGGCGCTTAAGCAAACCACCTCAACTTCGGTACCAACACCAGTTACGACACCCTAGAATAGATTAAGCAACCACTACTTATGTACTAAGTATTTTGCTATACTTATACCATAACAACTTTGTGAGATGAGTTTGTTTGTCATAGGTAATTAGATAAATATAAAGGTGGCATTCTTGCAAGAAAGCACTCCAGATACTTCACCTCAATTAGAACATCATAACGAGCCAAGTCATAATTGGCTTATTTGGTTACTTTCTGGGCTGGTCGTTTTGTTTTTAGTAGTTATTATTATCCTTAGAGGCTTGTGTACTGATATATGGTACATTCGCTTGTTTGGCCTGAACGAAAGGTGGTGCCCGGGCCCCACTAGTACACTCGTAGGCAGGACAAGTATTGTTGATGGGAGTATTACTAATGGTAAGCTCGCTGATGAAAGTGTTGTGGTAGGTAATCTTTCTCAACCTCTCCAACAGTTTATTACTACCACCCAACAGACTTTGCAACAAATTACGCAGCAAATTGGGATTCCACAAATTGGACCTGCCGGCGCGGATGGATTACAAGGAGCCGTAGGGCCAGCAGGTTCTACTGGCCTACAAGGAGAAACTGGAGCCACAGGCCCGACAGGAGCACCAGGCCCAGCTGTTACAAATAATACTCTTACCTCGGTCGGTAACAATCTTACTTCTGATGTAAGCGGAGTGGTGAGTAACACAGTACCGCTTGTTAATTCAAATACTACGGCTCTCACACAGGCGGGAGGTTTGGTTTCGACTGTCAACGGGGTTGCTGCTACTCAGCTGATTCCAGCAGGTACGGCCACTCAACTACTTGGCTTTACTGGGGGTGGCACGGCTACCTATCAGTCAGTAGCGAATGTGCTGAGTGGTAGTACTACTAATGCTTTAGCCTGGACGCAAGGCACAGCCACACTTACAAGCACGGTTAATGGTGTGGCAAGCAATGTAGTGCTCACATGCCCAGCTACTACAACCTTCATTTGTCAAGATGGTAACTCGTTTGCTGGCTCAATTGTAGTGGGTAGCAACAATGCGCAATCACTAGCCTTTGAAACAAATGGTTTGACACAGGCAACTATAGCTGTAGGTGGAGCAACAAGTTTTCGCAATACTGTTGATTCCGCCACGGCATTTCGAGTACAAAACTCTGCGGCGACCAATACTTTATTGACTATTGATACTACCAATAATCGTGTCATTGTTAGCTCCGGAACCTCTATTACTAGTTCAGGTAGCGGAACAGGATCAGAAAAGTTTGGTTTGAATGCAAGTGTGGGAGTAAACAATAATGCCTTGGCAGTAGGTAACGCAGCTAGCGCTAGTGCGCTAGAGGCTGTTGCGATAGGCACAGGAGCTACTGCAACTGCACAAGGAGCGATTGCTATCGGTAAGAGCACAGCCTCAAATGGGATTAATTCAATAGTAGTAGGAAATAATCAAATAGCAAATGGCACTGCAACGGTAGTTATAGGTACAAGTAATACTGTGGGAAATAATAATAACGGATTAGTTTTAGGTAATGGTAATACCACTTCTCCTTCCGGTGGCACATCTATTGCGATTGGTAAAGATAATAATTGTGTTGGGCTGTGTGTAGGATATACCAACTCAGTGTCGGGATTGGCAATAGCAAATAGGACTGCACTAGGTTATTCAAACACTATGACGGATTCTGCCGACTCAACAAGTGTTGGCTACAATAATACAACTGCTGCAGGAACTAATTCTCAAGTATACGGTACTTCAAATACGTACACCGGCAATGGCTCAAATGGCTATGGTGGTATATTTGGGTATGCGAATACCTTAGATGCAAGCGGGGTAAACTCTGGCGTTAGCTCATATATATTCGGTAATAGTAATAATGCTACAGTTGCTGGTACGAGTGATGGCAACTCATATGTGTTTGGTAGATCAAATACTGTTTCGGGCGTATCAAATGTATTCTCTGTAGGTTTGTTTAATACAATCTCGGCGGACAATGCCTTCGTATTTGGGCGATCAATAACCTCAAGCACAGGTGATGATATACAGATAGGACTTTCTAATGCTGGCAAAGTTACAATTACCTCTTCTGGCTCGGTAGATATTGGCGCTGCAACGACGCCTACCAATAAACTAACTGTTACAGATGGTAATACTACCAACGTTGCAAAGTTCAATGGGTCCGCAGGCACTGCTTGTACAGTTGTGACGGGAACAGGATGGAGTTGTACGAGCGATGAAAGCCTCAAGACAAATATAGTAAGCCTTAGTGTAATAGGCTCGCTGGCCAAGCTTGGTGCTTTGCAGCCCATTACCTACCAATGGAAGGGTGACTACGAGTCTTGGGTAGCAAATGGTTCTAACCCAGCTGATACACCGCCAATACAGTATGGTTTTACGGCTCAACAAGTAGAACAATATCTGCCCGAGGTAGTTAAGACCGATCCTGGTACTGGACTCAAGACAATCAATTATGGTTACCTCAACACTTTTATGATAGCTGCACTGAAAGAAAACTACGGTGCTATACAGGCTTTCCAATCTACTTTTGACCTGAGCAATCCTGTAGCAGTCGCAATTAACAGAGATGTTATTGCTGGGGGCGGCCTAACTGTAACTGGAGTCACTGTTTTGAATGGTGCGAGTACAACTAACGGTGCGGCTACTTTTAATTCTTCTGTGCAGTTTACTGGCACTGCAACATTTGATGGTGTGACCAACGTGAATGGTCGGCTGCAGCTAGGTAATAATAACACCGGTAGTGCTACGGTGACAGCAGGGAATACAAGTGTACATGTGACATTCCCCGCTGCTTTTAGTGGCGCTCCCAATGTCACACTTACTCCTAGGGCTGCCATTACTGGACAGTACTGGGTGAGCAATGTGACAACTGCTGGTTTTGATGTAAATCTTACTGCTGCGCAAGCTGGAACGATTGATTTTTACTGGCAAGCTTTGTAGGCTGTAGAGCCGTGTCGATATTCTCATATTTCCTAGCTATTTTAACTCTAAATATACTTGTTTTACACCTGATACTCACCTATAATAGAGTATAGATATAAGCTCCAAAAGGCTTATTATTTTTGATCTTAATGAGGGATATTTTAAAGGGGTATACATTACTATTATGGCTGATACAAAACCAAAAAAATCTGCATATTCTGCAGAGCAAATTCAAGTTCTTGAAGGCTTAGAACCAGTTCGTAAACGCCCCGGAATGTATATTGGTGGTACCGGCATAGAAGGGCTCCATCACTTGGTCTGGGAGCTAGTAAATAACTCTATCGATGAAGCTATTGCTGGTGAGGCAACTACTGTAGAAGTAGTAATGCAAGAAAATGGCTGGATCAAAGTCATTGATGATGGTCGTGGTATACCTGTAGATATTCATAAGACTACAGGCAAATCTGCTCTCGAAACCGTACTGACAGTACTCCATGCTGGCGGTAAATTTGGTGGCGGTGGTTACAAAGTATCAGGCGGGTTGCATGGCGTCGGTGTAAGTGTAGTGAATGCTCTTTCAACTGACCTTATTGTAACTGTATATAAAGATGGCAATGAATATATTCAAGAGTATAAGAGTGGTGTACCGGTTACCGACATTAAAAAAATTGGTAAAACTGACAAGCATGGTACTACAATCAGCTTTCTTGCTGATGAATCGATATTTGAGACAATCAAATTTAGTTATAAGACAATCTTAGATTACCTACGTCATCAAGCGTATCTGACCAAAGGTGTGCGCATAACACTTGTTGATGAAGCTAAGAAGCAAAGTTATGGATTTTATTTTGAAGGTGGTATTAATAGTTATGTAGAACATCTCAATAAAGGCAAGGAGGCTTTGAATCAGCCAACTTTCTATGTAGACAAAACCGTTGGAGAAGTGAATGTTGAGCTGGCAGTACAGTATTGTGATAGCTTCAATGAGCAACTCAAGGCATTTGCAAACAATATTTCTAACCCAGATGGTGGTACTCATGTGGTTGGTTTCCGTTCGGCATTGACTCGGGTGATTAATGAGTATGCCCGTAAGAATGGTTTAGTGAAAGAAAAAGAAGAAAACCTCACCGGTGATGATGTACGTGAAGGATTGACGGCGGTAATCTCTGTAAAACTTCCAGACCCACAATTTGAAGGTCAAACCAAAGGTAAGCTTGGCAATCCTGAGATCCGTACGGTAGTAGAAAAGGTCTTAAATGAATACTTTAGTTATTATCTAGAAGAAAATCCTAACGAAGCCAAGAAAATTATTGGCAAAGGCCTACTATCTGCTCGTGCGCGTTTGGCTGCAAGAGCTGCGCGTGATAGTGTGATTCGAAAAGGTGCACTTGAGGGCATGACTTTGCCCGGTAAGCTAGCTGACTGTAGTAGTAAGGATGCTGAAAAGAGTGAGGTGTACTTGGTAGAGGGAGACTCAGCTGGTGGGTCAGCCAAGCAAGGCCGTGATAGAGAATTTCAAGCTATTTTGCCATTGCGCGGTAAAATACTCAATGTGGAGCGTGCTAGACTTGATAAAATGCTGGCAAATAATGAAGTGAAGAATTTGATTATTGCTATGGGTACTGGCATAGGAGAAACCTTTGATATTAGTAGACTGCGATACCATAGAATTATTATCATGACTGATGCTGATGTAGATGGTGCTCATATTCGAACACTACTATTGACCTTTTTCTACCGTCACTATACCGAGCTAGTGACTGCAGGCAAGATTTATATTGCTCAACCACCGCTATACAAAGTTACCGCGGGCAAGACCAAAGAATATGCTTATTCTGATGAAGAGCGTGACAATATCATAGCTGCCATTCAGGCCAAGAAAGTAGATAACAAAAAAGCCAAAAGCGACTCAAAAAAAGTAGCTGATGACGTACCCGTGCAAGACATAGAGACTGCAGAAGATCTAGCAGAACTTGCCAGCGCTACAGAAGGTGATAAAGAAGTTTCTGCGGGCGGTGGTGAAGTGCAAAAGATATCTGGTATCAATGTACAGCGCTACAAAGGTCTTGGTGAGATGAATCCTGAGCAACTTTGGGAAACCACTATGGACCCCGAAAACCGAGTATTACTCAAGGTAACCGTGGCTGATGCCGAAAAAGCCGATGCAATATTTAATAAGCTGATGGGTGAAGAAGTTGCGTTACGCAAGAACTTTATTCAGACACACGCAACATCAGTAGAAAACTTGGATATATAGGAGATAGATATGGCAGATAAGACTACACCAAACCCAGAAAATACAGAACAACCAGAAGAACTAGAAAATATTTCTATCCCCGAAGATGCTGAGTTGGCTCCTGCTGACTCTGACGGAAAAGGTGAGGCAGTAAAAACAGAATTTGGCTTAATCGCACCGCAAACTATTGAAGGTGAAATGGAGAAAAGTTATCTTGATTACGCCATGAGCGTAATTGTATCTCGAGCTTTGCCAGATGTACGTGACGGTCTCAAGCCAGTGCATAGACGAATACTTTTTGCAATGAACAATCTTGGACTTCGTCATAATGTGAAGTTTAGAAAATCTGCTACTATTGTGGGTGAAGTGCTGGGTAAATATCATCCGCACGGCGATGTAGCAGTGTATGAATCTATGGTGCGTATGGCTCAAGACTGGGTAATGCGTTACAGGATGGTTGATGGTCAAGGTAACTTTGGCAGTATGGATGGTGACGGCGCAGCTGCCCACCGTTATACAGAGGCTAGAATGACCAAATATGCTGAAGAAATGCTTTTAGATATTGAAAAAGATACCGTTGATTTTATGCCCAACTATGACGGATCGCAACATGAGCCAAAAGTATTGCCAGCTAAAGTACCAAATCTTCTTTTGAATGGTGTACAGGGTATTGCTGTAGGTATGGCTACTAATATTCCTACACACAATCTCACTGAAGTGGTTGATGGCGTACTGTATCTTATTGATAATCCTGAAGCTGGAGTAGCAGATCTCATTAAGATTATTAAAGGTCCAGATTTTCCTACGGGTGGTGTAATCTTTGACGATGGCTCAATTGCACACGCTTATGGTACTGGACGTGG
Organism: uncultured Candidatus Saccharibacteria bacterium; assembly: GCA_964397085.1. Taxonomy (GTDB): domain Bacteria; phylum Patescibacteriota; class Saccharimonadia; order CAILAD01; family BJGX01; genus CAILAD01. Next base: position 2,351 of record CAYNHH010000003.1, on the reverse strand, counting down.
CTCTATTACGATGCGAGCTGTGGCTGAGATTACCGAAGACAAGAAGGGTAAAGAACGCATTATTATCACTGAGGTGCCATACCAGACCAATAAGGCCACTTTGGTAGAAAAAATTGCAGATCTTGTTCATGATAAAAAGATCGTCGGTATTTCTGATCTTAGGGATGAATCTGGCAAAGAAGGCGTACGAGTGGTTATAGAACTCAAAAAAGATGCTTACTCTGGTAAGATTTTGAATCAGTTATATAAAATGACCCCAATGCAAACGGCATTTCATGTAAATATGCTTGCACTAGTAGAGGGTATACAACCTCGAGTATTAAACATAGAAATGGTATTGCGTTATTACCTCGAGCACCGTCGAATTGTAGTACGTCGTCGTACTGAATTTGAACTTCGCAAGGCTGAGGATAGAGCCCATATACTTGAAGGTCTAAAGATAGCGCTGGATGAAATAGATAAAGTAATTAGTACCATTCGTGGTAGTGCCAACCAAGAAGAAGCAAGAGCAAATCTTATCACTCAGTTTAAATTGACCGAGATTCAGGCCAATGCAATTCTAGCTATGCAGCTGAGAGTACTAGCTGGCCTTGAGCGTAAGAAAATTGAAGATGAGTACGCAGAATTGCAAAAGGTGATTAAGGCACTCAAAGAAATTCTTGGAAGCGAAGCTAATATTTTGAAAGTAATACGTGAAGAGCTTGAAGAAATAAAAGAGACTTATGGCGATAAGCGCAAGACGCAGATTATTAAAAAAGCTGTGGGTAACTTTAGCGAAGAAGATTTGATTCCTGATGAAGAAGTAGTAGTTACCCTTACAAAAGGTAATTACATCAAACGTATTCCTAGTAATACCTATGCTAGCCAAGGTCGTGGCGGTAAAGGCAAGATTGGTATGGCTACCAAAGAGGAAGACATTGTAGAGCATGTATTGCAGTGTCGCACTCACGATACAGTCTTGTTCTTCACTAGTCTTGGGCGAGTTTTCAAACTCAAAGTCTATGAATTACCATCAGCTTCACGAACAGCCAAGGGCCAGTCAATTGTCAATGTAGTGAATCTTGGGCCCGATGAGAGAGTGACGTCTATGTTGAGCCTTCTCAAAGATGAACCAACTCAGTATTTATTTATGACTACTAAGAATGGCGTAATTAAGAAGACTAAGATTGAAGACTTTGCTAATATTCGTACTAATGGCATTATTTGTATCAAACTCGATGCAGGTGATCAGCTCAATTGGGTGAAAAAAACGGCTGACGGGGATAACGTGATTATATCTACTGCCAAGGCTCAGGCAATTCGCTTTAAAGAATCAGACGCACGCCCAATGGGACGAGCCACACGTGGCGTACGCGGTATCCGTCTGCGTACAGGGGATACAGTAGTAGGTATGGATGTGATTGGTAGTGAAGAAGGATTGCTACTCGTGGTGATGGAAAATGGCTATGGTAAGATTACTAAGACTGCTCAATTCACATCGCACAATCGTGGTGGCGTGGGAATTAAGGCTGGCAAAGCGACAGTTAAAACTGGTAATACTATCGATGTACGGATAATTGCTGATGTGAATGGTGATGTTCTACTCATCTCTAAGCAAGGTCAGGTGATTCGATTGAAGCTATCGGCTATCCCTACTATCGGTAGGGCAACTCAAGGTGTACGTATAATGCGTATGAAGGATGGTGATCAGATTGCTTCAATCGCTCTTCTACAATCTGAAAAGATAGAGGCAGAGTTTGAAACCGAAGCTGGTGAAAAAAACGAAGAAAAACCTGAAACTACGACCAAAAAAACCTAGCTTATTCTGGTATTAGGGTGCTGTTTACTGATCTCAACTTGAGGGCAAAGATATTGCTATCAGCTGGATATTGATGACCCTATAGCGTATCATATAAGCATAAGAGGTTATCGATGCTCAGTGCTCTCCCAAAGAAAATTTTAACGCGCTTAAACCATTATCATATTAGCCCAATAATTATGCTAGAAGAGCTTGATATTCGTGCTAATGATAGGGTGCTTGAAGTAGGACTTCCCATAGGGTTTTTCGCACCAGCTGCACTTAAAAAAGTAGGGCCAGGAGGATCGGTTTGTGTTGCTGGTCCAACCCATGAAATGTTATCAAAATTAGATCGTCTTCGGCATAATGCGCATTTGCATGTGGCCCTTCTTGCTGATGTATTGAGCGGTAAGGCTTTGCCTGAAGGCTCGATTGACTTGGTCTTGCTTACAAATATACTCTCCAAATCTATTCATCCTGATGCACTCTGTATTGCTCTTGGTAAGTATTTGAAAGCTAATAGTGAGGTAGTATTGGTAGACTGGGATACAAAGAATGCCCATATAGGGCCACT
>CAYNHH010000002.1:0-34219 GCA_964397085.1 uncultured Candidatus Saccharibacteria bacterium | reverse complement strand
CCATTTGGAATATTTCTTCAAGACGACTAGCTACAATAGTATCAAGATCGTGCTGGTAGACATTGCCTGCAGCACCATATTGCTCTAAATTGATCTGTTTGTTGGTCTTACCTTTTGGCTTACTCGCAACTGCGTGGTCAACTTTGAGTTTTTCTGCTACTTCAGGGGTAGTGCGCAGTCCATATACTAGATCTTTAGTAATATGATTAGAACCAATAGGAATAATTCCAGTAAAAGTAATAACGCCTTGTTCATAGACTACTATACCGGTAGTCTCCGCACCAAAATGAACCAAAGCAACTCCCAGCTCTTTTTGTTGGGTAGTAAGCAGTGCACGGGCCGCAGCAATTGGCGTCACTACCTGCTGATCAATGGCTATACCAGATCGAAAAACTGCATTCTGAAGATTCTTCATCGCTGGAGTTGCACCAGTAATAATATGGGCATCTATCTCAAGCTTTATACCGTTCATTCCAACCGGGTCAACGACGCTGCGTTGGTCATCTACATGATATGCCTTAGGAATGACAGTGATAATCTGTCTATTTGCCTCAAGCGTAACGTTACTTGCAACTAACTCTACCCGAGCAAGATCTTCTGGGGCGATTTCGCGATCTGCCCGAGCGACCGCAACAACTCCATTGGTATTAATGCTGTGCAGATGAGATCCATCCACATTAATACTAGCTCGCTCAATTGCCACCCCACTCATACGCTCAGCTTCTTCTAGTGCAGCTGTGATTGCACTGACTGTTTCTTCCACATCAGTAACCACACCACGTTTTAAGCCAGTCACAGGCGCTACACCGAGGCCAATGATACTAGGAGTAGCAAGGTCTTGTTGATGCAAGCCAACAACGCATACTACCTTGCTAGTACCAATGTCGAGACCTACGAATGTTGCTTCGTGTTTTTGTGCTGCCATATAGTATAGGATTATACCTGCTTAAGCACTAAGATTCAATGAAGCTCTGTGAGTATTTCAGATCCGTCTTGAGTAATAAGGATGGTATGTTCAAACTGTGCTGACAAACTATTATCACTAGTAATGTAAGTCCAATTATCACTTGCCAATTCACATTCGTGTGTGCCTAAGCTCGCAATTGGTTCAAGAGCAATTGTCATACCAGCCCGTAGAATTTCTCCAGTACCTTTTGTACCAAAGTTGGCAATATACGGGTCTTCATGTACCGTATGTCCTACACCGTGTCCACCTAGTGTATCAATTACTTTTAGGCCACCTTTGGCTAGTTCTGCTCCAATAGCAGCACTGATATCTCCTACTCGCACACCATCGCGCAACTCACCTATACCCGCAAGCAATGCTCTCTTGGTATAATCTAAGAGTTTTTCAGCATTCTTTGAAATTTCCCCAACTGCCACAGTTACGGCCGAATCTGTAATCATGCCATCGTAAGTGACGCCAAAATCCAAACCCACTAAATCTCCATTTTGCACTACTCTGCCAGATGGTATGCCGTGTACAATTTCATCATTTACAGAGATACAAATGCTTGCGGGGAAATTGTTGTAACCCAAAAAAGCTGCTTTTGCACCACGTTTCTCTAGTTCTATTGCAGCTAGCTCATCGAGTTGCTTGGTAGTGACACCCGGCACCGTTGCTTCGGCAACAATCTTAAGAATTTCGGCAAGTATTTGACCACTCTTACGAATGGCAATAATTTCATCTGGATTTTTTACTTGTGTTTTCATGATTGCAGAGCCTTTACAACATTATTATGAACTTCCTCTACCGTACCTATCCCATCGACCCGCACCAGCAACCCCTCTGTTTCGTAATGCACTAAGACCGGCTCAGTCTGCTCGTGAAAAACTGTGAGCCTTCGGTGTATGACCTCTGGTATATCATCATCACGACCACGTTTTTTTAAGCGCTCAAAGACTTCTTTTTCTGGTATCTGTAAATACACCACTTTTTCGATAGCAATAGTGAGAGCCTTACACATGTTGTCTAGTGCTTTGGCCTGAGCATAGCTACGTGGGTAACCGTCGCTAAGTAAATGCGCATTGGCTTGGGACTGCGCAAGCGTGTCTTGTACTATTCCATCTACCACGCTTTCATCAGCTAATGCACCAGAATCTACTTCTTTCTCTAATTTCTTATCAAGCTTTGCCCGTTTGCGCACTTCATCACCTACCCTAATAACAGTAAGGTTTGCTGCCTTTTCTAAAAGTAGGGCCTGTGTATCTTTACCAGCACCAGGCATACCCATTAAAATAATAAGTCTTTTCACGAAGGCATACCCGTGATAATACTCACTACTCTGGGTAAGAAAACCACTAAAGCCACAATAACTGCACCCATTGCAGTGACCAGCACAGCTGCAGCCATCATGTCTTTAATCAACTTTACTAATTGATTATTCTCCTGACTAATGAGATCGAGAGTCTTTTCTAATGCAGTGTTCACAATCTCCGCAAAAAAGACCAATGTGATAGATACAACTACAAACAACCACTCTTCAAGATCAATACGAAGCAAAATACTAGCCACCAATGCCAGTACCGCAAACATGACATGAAGCCGAGCATTTCTCTCTGAACTCAATACATATTTTAGGCCCTTGAAGGCGTATGAAAAGCTTTTAAATGTTACCACGGCATTGTCCTGTAATTTAGCATGAGTGCCTTCATAATAGCACTCTGGGCGGTGTCAAAGCTAGCTTGCGTAGTGATTGTCTGATGATCTTTTCCGCTGAGATGAATAATTCCATGAGCAAGCAGTAGCGCAACCTCAGATGGAAAATCTGTTTTGTACTCTTTGGCTTGCGCGCGAGCAATTGAGCTACATATCACAATTTCACCAATGACATCATTTGGAGATACATTCTTGTCACTATAGTCAAAGCTCAACACATCTGTAGGGTAATCATTTTGGGCAAATTGCATATTGAGCTTTTGACTTTGTTGCTTAGTTACAAATGCAACAGAAATACTTCCTGTGGGTTGCCAGTCAATCTCAGATAAGGTTACTAAAAGTACCTTGTCTAAGAGACTTTTTGTAATTAGAGTAGGTAGCGCAGTGGCGCAAATGAGGTGAGTAGACATACGTCTTGATTGGCCTATATGATTTTAAGAAGTAAGAGCTTTTTTCACTTTTGCGTTTACTGCCGAGCCATCCACGCCAGCGCCAGCATTCTTCATAGCTACTTGCATTACTTTACCCATATCGGCTGGGCTTGTGGCACCAACTTCAGTGATGGCATTGGTTACTATAGTATCGAGCTCTGCATCGCTCATCTTTGGGGGTAGATATTCTTCAAGCACAGTAAGTTCTGCTTGTTCTTCATCTACTAGATCTTGTCTATTAGCAGTACCATACTGAGCGATAGAATCTTGACGCTTCTTGGCTTCACGCTGTAATACAGTCATAATTTCTTGTGGTGTGGCATCGTGGCCCACTTCTATTTCGTAGTTTTTGAGTGCACTCTTCAGTAGGCGGAGTACACTTAATCTGATCTGATCACGAGCTTTTGCCGCCTTTGCAAGGTCAGCTTCGAGTTCTGAGAGATTCTGTAAGCTCATAACGGCAACTTAACCTACCGAATACCCATTAGTTCGCGGGTTTTGGCTTCTTTACGAATGCGCTTACGAATTGCTACAGCACGTGCTTCAGTCTTGCTGATAGGTTTTTCGAAATATTTCTTCTTACGAGCAGTAGCAAGAATGCCTGATTGTATGACTTTTTTGTTAAAACGACGTACCAAATTTTCTGCTGATTCATCGTCTTTACGAGTTACTTCTAACACTAAGTTATGTTCCTTTCGATTATTTCTGTTGTTTACTTAAGATTGCATTATTTTACCTTAAAATGCGCACAAATACAAGACCTTATGAGTGTAGATAATAGATTTAGCTACAGCTAGGGCAGATACAAAGTGTCGGCAATAATAGAGAGTAAAGTAATTGTACGATAAATATTTATGTTTTAGCTCTATAAAGGCATTATTGAATATATTCGTACAATGCTTTTACTCGTTATATTTACGCACATCAACCACCTCTAATTGTAAACGAGCTACATTTTGCCAGACATTTTCTTGTAAATTATAAGCTACATCGTAACTTATACCATTCTCTAATTCAGGCCATTTGTGTGCACTAGAAAATGCAATTCCATCAATATATTGATTAGCCTTTGTCTTGAAACGAAACTTAACATGGTTGAGATGTTGGCCAATTATTCTGTATTCAACGAGTGTAAGCACACTACTAAACACTGGCTGACTGTTTTGATTACCAAAGGGCTGTAGACTCTTGAGCTCTTGTAACCTTTGCAGCTCTAATTCACTCCCGTCTAATACCGCATCTATCTCTATTGTTTGGATCATTGATTCTATGTCGATATTCTTCAGAGCATACTGATTGAGTGTATGCGAGAACAAATCAATATTTTCGCTTCTTAGCTTCATACCAGCTGCAAAATCATGGCCTCCAAATTGTATCAATACATCTGAACAAGCCCTAATGCCTTCAATGATAGAAAAGCCACCATAACTTCGTGCCGATCCTTTGGCTTCTTCACCAAGAATCTGTAACAGGATTGTTGGTTTGTGCCACTTCTCTGCAATCCTGCTAGCTACTATACCTACCACACCATGAGACCAGTCAGGGTCTGACAATACTAGTACCAGGTCTTGACCTTTGCTTTTTGCCATTTTGTCAGCACTTGCGAAAATATCTTGGGTTTGGGCCTGTCTCTCGATATTGAGCTCATTGAGTTTGCTTGCCAAACCACGAGCTTGAGCCATATCGGTACTCAAAAGTAGATTTAATGCAGCTTTTGCATGCTCAAGTCTACCGGCTGCGTTAAGCCTTGGGCCAAATCGAAATCCCAAATCACCCTCATCTACATCGCCAATCTCTGTACTGCTCACTTCGGCTAATGCCCGCAAACCCGGACGACGAGTCTTCTGCATCACCTTAAGACCAAAACTTGCTAGTATACGATTCTCTCCTGTGAGTGGGACTACATCACAGATAGTACCAAGGGCCACCAAGTCGAGCAACCACTTCTCTTGCCCACTTTTAAGTAGAGCAGGCTGTTCTTGCAGTATTGCTCTTACTACTGCAAAAGCCACACCTACACCTGCAAGCTCAGTATATGGGTAATTACAACTTTTCAGCTTTGGATTGACCAGTGCAATTGCATCTGTTGGTAGTTGGTCTGGTGGCTCATGATGATCAGTGATAATTAGATCTAACCCAATCTTTTTTGCCAGACTCGCCTGCTCTACTGCAGTTACTCCACAATCAACTGATATAACTAAATCTGCCCCTTGAGCCTTAATAGTCTCTATAGCCTGACTATTCAGACCGTAGCCTTCTTCAAATCTATCGGGTATATATACCTCCGCATTTTCTACTCCAATAGATATAAAGAAATCATACAGAAGTGCTGATGCAGTAATACCATCTATATCATAATCACCATAAATAACGATTTTATGATGTTTTTTGATTGCTGTAAAAATTCTCTTTGTAGCAACCCCCATATCTGGTAACAAAAAAGGGTCTGCCAACCCTTCGCTGTAGTTGGGATGCAAAAAGTGTTCGATATCAGTTTTTGACAAACCACGGTTTTGTAGCACTTGAGTAGCCAAATTTCCCATCTTTTCTGACGAGCTAGACCTAATATGCCATTTACTTTTCGCTACTACACTCATACCTACTATTATACGCTAGTAAGTAACGCACAATACAAACTATCGAGTACTCACCAAGAAGTATTCACTACTTGTACGAGACTTAAAACCCATTGGTGCTTGTGGTCTCAATGTGCTTCTTTGGTTGGCTAAATAGGCTTGTGTAGCTACATTCTTTTGATATTTTTCTGCTTGGATTGTTTGTTTGGGAGTAAATATATCTAATTTGCTTTGTATTTTTTTGAACACTCTTACCTCTTTTTGTATCTTTTTAGTTTTTTACTGTTTTACTATTGTTTTTTGATATTTTACATTACACTCTCGCTATCTTTTGATTATTTTTTATTTGATGTTTTGAGTACCATGCTTTGCAGCTCTTTGAACAATAAGAAGGTTTGATTTGCCCAATAGACCTTTGTATTACCATCTTTAGCCGAACGTACATAACCTATTTTTTCTAGCCTAGCGAGCTCACGTGCGATATTGCCCGGATCTTCTTTAATGATCTTAGCTAGTCCTCGTATATGAATTTTATAATCTGGGTACTTAGAAAAAAGCATGATTATCTTTCTACGAGTTTTTGATGTAATAAAGTATTGCAACATAATATATAGGTTTTATCTCTGTTTTCCTCACCTGTTATGCTTAGTATACAACAATGCCTGTAGGAATTACAACAGTTTTTTAATACTTTACTCTTATGCTATAATATTTGTTATGAATCCCTCATGTCCTGATTGTAATACCGAACTTACGCCATCCATCGTTGGCTACCTATGTCATGACTGTGGTACTACTCACAGCTTTGAAAAGATGGCTAATGTAAAACAATCTAGTGGCAAGCAACCAGCTAAGCCAATAGCTCAAAAAAAGCCATCGAATCAAAAAAGTAGTCAAAACAGTAACAAATCAGCAACACGTCAACCGCCTACAAAAGTGGCACATATTAAAAATAAAGTGAAAAATTTTATCCTGCCGGTGGTAGCTGAATTACCCAAACCAATTGATGAAAGTCATCTAATCAATGATCACTATCCAAGTGATACCTCCGCTACACAGGTTCCCCTTGGTGCCCCTACAACCATTGCGGCGCCGCCCCTTGCCGCTGCCATTCAGCAAAACGAGATCGCTAGCGAACAGCAAAACGAATCATTCGCTCAGTATATGCATCAACAAGATGTAGAGAGCGGTCAACTTACTGATACAACGATGGTTTCGCCGTATACCAATAAAAGCATGGTACCAATTATTGTTGCCGTTATAGTAATTATTGCTGGCATCTCACTAGTATTAGCGCTTGCATACCAGATATAAAAGATATGGCCCCTGACGTGCAGTACGATTTTTACTTTTAATTCTCAAAATTAAGAAACGCACCTTGAGAGAATTATGTAGATCTTGTATTGGGTCTGTAGATCAATACAAAATATTCGAATATTTTAGTCCTTGGAAAGGATTATACTAAGACTTTTTCTTATCTATTTTTTTGGCTTGTGCAGAGGCTTTCTTAGCTCGTTTTATCTTGAAATTGTTATACACCACAAGTAGAGGCGAAGCATTAAATATCGAGGAGTAGGTACCTGAGAGTATGCCAATGAGTAAGGCGAGAATAAAGTATTTGATAGATTGACCACCAAAAAGGAAGAATGCTAATAGTACGAGTAGTACTGTGATAGAAGTATTGAGAGAGCGGGCAAAGGTTTCAAGAATACTATCATTTACCACCTCTTCAAATGGCTTATTGTAACGACGTAAATTCTCACGAATTCTATCATATACCACAATAGTATCGTGTACTGAGAAGCCTATTACCGTCAGTACTGCGGTAACAAACAGGCTATCTACTTCTACCCCAAAGAAATGTCCAAGAATTGCAAAAACTCCAAGTACCAACAGTACATCATGCAATACAGCAATAATTGCTGTAATACCAAAACTCCATGGGCTCACCGGTGGTGGTGTATTACGAAACGCAAAGGCAATATAGAGAATTATTGCAAGGGCTGCCAAGCCTACTGCAATTGCAGCATTACGGGTAATATCTTTACTCACTGATGGTCCAACAGAGCTAAAGGCAACTTCAGTAATGCCATTTTCCTTAAGTATACCCTGCAATTGAACATATATAACCTGCGAGTCGCCTACGCCTTTGTCACTATACCGAACCAATAGATTTTGTGACCCACTAGTGGTTACAGTAATATCTTTGACGCCCGTCTTGCTAACTAATGCCTGGAGTTGAGTCTGATTGGTAGTGCCAGTGACTTCTAATTCTTGGCCGCCAGTAAAATCAATGCCAGGTTTTAAGCCCCACAAGATTAGCGCAATAGTGCCCGGAACAATAATAATAATTGATATTGCAAACCACAGTTTACGACGACCAACAATATTCATTACTTACTCCCTTTCTTTTTCTCAATTACTGAGTCGGTAAAACGATACCAGCGCTCTTGCGATCCGAATGGAGTCTGAATGAGCATTTGAAGAAATGTCTTACTGACCGTGATAGCGGTAAACATACTTACTAATACACCAATACCAAGAGTGACGGCAAAGCCCTTCACTACTGAGTTACCAAAACTAAAGTTGTACAAGATAAAACAAGTGATCAAGGTTGATATATTTGAGTCACGAATACTTGTCCAGGCACGTTTGAAGCCCGCATCTAGCCCAGCTTGCAAAGTAGCACCAGCTCGTACCTCTTCTTTCCAACGCTCAAAAATCAAAATATTTGCATCTACTGCCATACCAATACTCAGAATAAATCCCGCAATCCCGGCTAGGGTCAAAACAATTGGAAATGGTGTAACCACGCTCAATTTAAACAAATCAATATTAATAAGTGTGTAAATGCCAAGAGCTACACTGGCCACAACACCAGCCAACCGATAATAAGCAATCATGAAAAACACCACCGCTAAAAGGCCAATGATACCTGCAATTAGACTTTTTGAAATTGATTCAGACCCTAAGCTCGCACCAATAGTACGCTGCTCTACAAGACTAATAGGTACGGGTAGTGCTCCAGCATTAAGAAGTACGGTAGTATCTTGTGCATCCTTTACAGACTTAAAGCCCTGCATTTGACCTTTGCCATCTTTAATTGGAGTAGATACCGTACCATTAAACAGTGGTTGATCATCAAGAACAATTAATAAGCGTCCTCCCGTTTGATTGATTTTGGTTGTCAAAACTGCAAATTTTTCTACGGCTTCATTCTTCATCGTAAAAGCAATCACTGGTTGGCCTGTTTGAGTATCGATATCTGCAGTAGCATTGTCGAGATCTTTGCCAGATACATCACTAGGAACCAGCGTATTATCAGAATTTACTTGATAAAAATCGAGCTGAGCAGTCTTACCAATTAGCCCAATTGCTTCATCCAAATCTTTTACACCTGGCAATTGGACGAGTATTCTATCACCACCAGATGTCTGCACTACTACTTCAGATGTTCCTGTAGGATTTACTCGCTTATTAATCACGTCTACCACTCCAGCAATTGCTTTGGCTTTATCTTCTGCAGGTGTTTTACTCAAATCTGCTTGGTACAGTAAACTTGCGCCCCCTTGTAGGTCCAAGCCTTGTCGTACCTTGAGCTTGGTATCTTTTATACCAATAGCAGATAATATCTTATCTTCACGTGGTAGCGCAATAAGTACCACAATTGCTACAAATGCCAAAATTAAATAAAACCGTGTCTTGAGCTTCATAACGTTATTCTAACCCCTATTACTCACTTATACTTAGGTATAGTACCAGATATAACCAGCAGGGTGCAAATACTAATCATTTTGAATTTTTGGGCTCTCAGGCATATAAGATATATACTAAGTCATAGGTATGTATAATAATTCTCAAAAAATTCTTGTTGAGGTGCAGAGCACTTCACTTGCTCTCACTAGCGACAAACTATTCACGTATGTGACTCAAGACACCAGTTCAGTAGTTGGTGATGTTTTTGAAATTGAGTTTGGCAAAAAAAAGACACTAGGAATCGTTCGCTCAATAGTAAAAGATATGCGCGCACCAAAATTTACCATCAAAGAGCTAGGTAAGAAAGTTGTGTTACCTAGCCCACTGCCAAAGTATTTTTTAGAGCTTGCTGACTGGATGAGAGCATATTACTGTTGCTCTAGTAGAGCGGTGTGGTCTTGTATGTTACCGGGTGGGTTGAAAGCCAAATCACAACTCAAGAGCACAAAGATTGCCTCAGCAAAACTCAAACCACTTAGTAAGCTTTCGCAAGACCAAAAGCTTGCGGTCAAGCAAATCATAAGCAACAACACTACATTGCTACATGGCATTACTGGCTCAGGAAAGACCGAAGTATATCTGCATGTTATTGCTAACATGCAAGCAGCCGGCAAAAGTACTGTTTTGCTGGTTCCTGAGATAATGCTCACTAGCCAACTCGAGAACAAAGTGAAAGACCACTTTAGTAACGTCATTGTATTGCATTCTGGGCTAAGCACGGCCCTACGAAAAAAACTCTGGCTAGAATGTCTAGATAGGTCTGCAACAGAAGCGCTGGTAATAGTTGGGCCACGCTCAGCTCTTTTTACTCCCCTGCATAACCTGGGGCTAATAATAATAGATGAAGAGCACGAGCCAAGCTATAAGCAAGAGTCTGCTCCACGTTACGAGGCCCAGGTAGTGGCAGGCCGTATTGCTCAGCTCACTGGTGCCAAACTAATACTTGGTAGTGCCACCCCATCGTTGCGAAGTTTTAATCTTAGTGAAACAGATAGAATTGGCTATGCTGAGCTCAAAAGTAGACATAAAAGCATATTACCGCAAACCACTATTGTTGATATGAAAACCGAAAAAACTCTTTTGTCTCATACTTTACAAAAAGCTATCAGCGAAGCCCTAGCCAACAAGCAACAAGTACTGCTATTTTTAAACCGACGCGGCAGTGCTAGTGCACTGCTATGCAATGCTTGCGGCAAAGCTGTGAAGTGCCCCAATTGCGACATTAGCCTGACTTTTCACGCCGACGTTGGCAAGCTCAAGTGTCACTACTGCAATTACCAATCAGCGCCAAGTGCCCAGTGTGATTTTTGTAAATCAAACGATATGCGTTTTGTTGGTGACGGCACCAAGAAGCTGGAGACCGAGGTGGCTACTCTCTGGCCCAAAGCACGGCTAGCCCGAGTAGATCGTGACAACTCAGACTGGAAGTATCTCCAAGATACCTACGGCCAAATGAAACAAGGTGAAATCGATATTCTGCTAGGTACCCAAATGATTAGTCGTGGGCTAGATATAGCCAACCTTACTGTCGTAGGTATTATTGATGCCGATAGTGCCTTGCAAATCCCTGATTTTTCAGCTGGTGAACGTACTTTTCAGCTCATTAGCCAAGCAGCCGGACGAGCCGGACGAAGATCGACACTAGGTACTGTGATAATTCAGACTCGTAGCCCCCAATCTAAGCCAATTGTCTCTGCGGCAAAACATTCGTATACAGACTTTTACAGTGCTGAAATGAAACATCGCAAGGCATTTGTTTACCCACCCTTCTGTTATCTGGTAAAATTAGAGTATAGCCACAAGAAACCCTCCAGGGCTATGGAGTCTGCTGAAGAGTTACAGATAGAGCTCAGCAAACTTTCACAAATAAAAATCCTCGGGCCGACTCTGCGCACTCGTAAGAGCCTGACTCGTGAGTCAGTTGCTCAGATAATAGTAAAGGCCACCAAGCGCAGTCAATTGCTCAATATTTGCCAACAGCTACCCGCCGGCTGGATTGCCGATATAGACCCAATTCAACTCATGTAAAAACTATAAAAGAAATATTATGATTAAAAACCTCGTCACCATACCAGACAAAATACTCAGAATGAAATCGAAGCGCATTGGCTTTGTAGATGACTCTATACGCGACCTTGCAGCTAGTATGGTAGAAACTACTCTCGACTGGGATCATGACAGCGAATTTGGTGCTGCCCTAGCCGCTATTCAGATAGGTGAGCCTATTCGGCTTACCGTTGTGCGAAATAGCTTTGAGAGTAGTAAAGACAAGACTTTCACTACACTCATCAACCCTGAGATTGTCAAATCAAGCCCAGAAATGGTCACAGACATTGAAGGTTGCTTGAGCGTACCAGGTATTTACGGCAGAGTTAAGCGACACCTCAAGATCAAAGTTAAGGCCCAAGACGAGACTGGTAATGAAGTGCGCCTCACGCTAGAAGGTTTCCCAGCCCGAGTACTGCAACACGAGATAGACCATATGCACGGTATCATTTTCTTAGATCATATCAAGGACAGTAAGAATCTTTTAAGCATCGATGCAGACGGCCAACTTAGCCCCATGACCAATAATGACAAAGTAGAACTACCCGATGTCTAAAGCAAAAATAGTTTTCTTTGGCACCGGTAATACTAGCCTGGATGCTTTGCAAGCTCTCTGTCTCGACTTCACTATTGAAGCCGTTGTTACTAAGCCAGCCGTAAAGACTAGTAGTGGCCGAGCGCGCCCAACAGAAGTTGAAAAATGGGCTAACTCTCAAGGGTTAAAAGTATTCACCCCTTCAAGCAGAAAAGAGCTTACTCTACTATTCGAAGAGCATAATTTTGAAAGCACTACTGGAGTAGTACTAGACTACGGGCTGATTATTCCTCAAAGCGTAATTGAAAGCTTCACACTTGGCATTATTAACTCTCACTTCTCACTCTTACCCCTGCATAGAGGTGCAGACCCTATTAGAGCTGCGATCTTAGAGGGCGACCAAACTACTGGCGTTACAATTATGAAGATTGTTGCTGAGCTTGATGCCGGGCCAATACTCACTTGGGCAGAATACGAATTGAATGATGAAATTACTGAGCCAGACTTACGCTCGGCTCTAAGCGAGCTAAATTGCACATTACTACCAGAAACACTCAAGCTCTATCTCAATGGTGACATTGACCCAATAGAACAGGACGTTACCCAAGTAACCTTCACAAGTAAAGTAAATAAAGAAAATGGCTTGCTAGAACCCACTAAGTCAGCCACTCAACTTGAGCGAGAAATTCGTGCATACATCGCTTGGCCAAAGAGCTACATATTAGTACAAGATCAGCAAATTACCATCAAAAAAGCTATAGCTTCAGATATAAAAGTTGAAGTTGGTAAGCTTTCAGTGCATGATAAAAAACTCTATTTTGGCTGTGAGGACAGTAGCCTAGAGATTCTCGAGTTGCAGCCAGCAGGTAAAGCCACTATGAATGCTCAAGGCTTTGTTAATGGTTATCAAACCCTACTTTGATGCAGTACAATCTACTTTGATTCAGACAAATGTAAGAATATATGCAACAATACTATTATTGCTATTTTATTGATTTTATAGTATTATAGCCAAGAATATCCGCACCTCTACTCGGGAGTAATCATGAAAAAGTATACGCCCTTGATGTTCGTTTGTGTTCTCGTCACATTGGTTGGCTGTGGCCAAACCAATACACAAGTACTTACCAGAAGTACTGATCCGATCAGTACATCGCCAACTTCTTTGGCTGGGCCGGTAGCGCAAAATGTACCATTTCGCACTGAGCGAATCCCAAATAGCTTGTTATATGAAGACTTGCGCGTTGATATGTCTGTATGTGTACATCGAACTGAAGGTAGTATCAATGAGTCTGTGGGTATGAAAGTGAGTAAGCTTTCAGATAACAATATCAAGCTAGTGACACTTACAGACGATATGTCTACACTACAAATTACAGCTTCAGGTTATGGTCTCGAGGCAATCAGTGACGGCCAATGGGCAAACGCCTGGCTAACCGCCTCTACATGTAGTAAGTAATTATACAGCAGTGTATTTCCGAAAGAGAAATGCACTTTTTTAATATCTAGATACACTTTTTAGAAGGGTACCATCTACCAACCAATATAGTACCGTTACTATTATTTGTACTCTTACCACTAAAGAATGTATTCCATGAATTAGCTGCCTGCTGATTGGATGGTGAAAAGTAACATGCGCCAATTTGCCCATTTTTACGATACGTCTTATAACTGTAGTTACCATCATTAGAGACGCGAGCATCTCTATAGCCATTATTGTAATACCAATAACTATCAATCTCAGCTTCGCTCAATCCTGCCCCGGCAAAACTAAACCTTACAATAATGATACCTATAACCGCTACAACCCCCACACCGACAACTGCCATCCACCATTTAAACCTAAATTGGGTTAATTGTGCAGACTTAGAAACATTACTCTTTGATTTATTATTCTTCTTTTTTGTTGCCATAAATTCCCTACTTTATTGGTTTAATACTTATGCTTAATTATGCATGTATACGTGACAATAATCAAGTTTCTTAGGTTTTATATCAGTAGTAAATTTGAGTTAGCTACTTAAGAAGTGGCTCGAGTTTTTCTACGACTTGACTAGGAGTGAGGTCTGTCTTGACAATATAGTCACGTGCGCCCAACTCTTTGGCCTCAGCAATAGTCTGTGGGTCCATTACGTTCGTAAGAACAATCACTGGCAGCCCAGGTGTGACACCTTGTTTCTTAAGTTCTTTAAGTACCTCAATACCACCTACATTAGGCATCATTAGGTCTAGTAAAATAATGTCTGGCTTGTGCTCAGCGATCTTATCTAACGCCATCTTGCCATCTACTGCCTCAACTACAGCAAGATCAGCCTTGGCAAGCTTGAGTTGATACATATTTCGGATAAAATCATTGTCTTCTACAAGTAGTACTACTTTGCTCATGTAATACAGTATACAACTTGTGTATCACTCTTTACAAGCTTTTCTCTAGCCCTCAAGCAGCTTGTAAAGTTTTTGCGAACTCTCACCGCTCTGATCAACCTTTATGTGTAGACTGGGCACATACTGAAACGACTTTGTTTGAGAAATGTACCGTTTCAAGAGATTTTCTAAGCCAGTAATCCGCTTCACAAATGCCTCTTCATCTAGATTGATGAGTGCTACCCAAATTGTAGCATGCTTTGAGCTAGCACTCACATCTACGCCCGTCACCGTAATAATACCATCATTACAAATATCCTTTTGGGCAAAAAACTTTGCTGAGTCTGCATAGATAATTGCTGATATCTTGTGATTCTTTACGCTATCAATATTGTTAGAGCTCATACAAATAACTCAAATTACAACTTACGAGCTTTTGATTCAGTACTGTAAAACACTAGTTCGTCACCTAGTACAATTGGAGCTTTTGTCTCCACACTCAACCCACACTCTTCACCCTCTACCACCTCTTTGGCCTGCTCTTTATTCTTTTGAAGACTATCAAGCTTGCCCTCACCTATTTCTTTTTTTGCTGAGAATATTTTGATGTCATAAGTAGGTAAAATCTTACCGCTTAGTACTTTGCCGCCACAAATTACCATATTCTTGGTAGTCTTAAACACTCCAAGTACCTTGAGTTTGGCATGTTCAGTTTCTATAATCTCTGGAGGTAAAAGTGTACTCAGCCAATCACGAACATCGTCGAGTAATTCATAGATAATTTTGTAAAGCTTAAACTCAACACCACCACGTTTGGCCAATTGATTGACGGGCCCAGAAATACCCACATTGAATCCAAGAATAATTGCATTACCAGCATTGGCCGCATTCACATCACTCTCAGAGATATCACCTACGCCACTACCAATAATTTTTACTCTTACCTCTTCATTACCCACATTCTCTAGCGAGCTAGTAAGAGACTCTAACGAGCCTTGCGCATCAGCTTTCACTAGCACTGCAAGTTCTTTGATCTTTCCGTCGATCACTGCTCTCGCGATATCTTGTGAGTTCATATTCTTAGCTGCTGTGAGACTCTTAAAGCTTGCCTTGCGTGACTGAGAGTTCATCCAGTCTTTCGCAACTTTTTCATTTTCTACTTCCTCAAACCAATCACCAAAAACTGGCAACTCTTTAAGACCACTTGCTACCACAGGCATTGCCGGAGTAGCTTTTTTGATGGGTTCACCTTTATAATTTTCAAGACTACGAATCTTACCGTAACTCTTGCCTACCACTATCCAGTCACCAAGTCGGAGTTCACCGTTCTGAATAAGCAGTGTAATTACGGGGCCTCGTCCAGTATCTAAGTGAGATTCTATTACTACGCCATTACCTAGTCCAGTAAATACAGCCTGGGGGTCTAAAATATCTGATACGAGTAGTACAACATCAATGAGCTTATCAAGCCCATCGCCAGTTTTAGCCGATACCTCAACAAACGGAATTTCTCCGCCCCAATCATCAGCCAAAACATCTATTTCAGAAAGTTCTTGCTTGACTCTATTGGCATCAGCACCGGTCTTGTCCATTTTATTAATCGCAATCACTAGCGAAACGCCAGCTGCCTTAGCATGCTCTATAGCTTCTTTGGTCTGTGGCTTCACACCATCATCTGCAGCAACTACAATAATTGCAACGTCACTAGTCTTGGCGCCATGTGCACGCAAAGCCGCAAATGCCTCATGACCAGGAGTATCTAAAAATGTCACCACTCTATCATTTTTGGTGAGTTGATAAGCGCCCATATGTTGAGTAATACCGCCAGCCTCTCCACTCACTACATCTGTTTTGCGTAATGCATCTAGAAGAGATGTCTTACCATGATCGACATGTCCCATGACAGCAACAATTGGTGGCCGCGGCTGCTTAACAGATTCAATTTCAGTATCTTGATGACTAGGGCGCTCTTCTGGCTTTATGGCTTCTGCAACCACATCAAACCCAAACTCTGCGGCAATAATTTCAGCGGTATCAAAGTCTATCTGCTCATTCACTGTAGCCATTACGCCATTTTTCATGAGCTCCCCTACTACTTGAGCAGCGCCTAGACCTAGCTTTTGAGCAAATTCACTTACGGTAACAACTGGTGGTAATGTAATAGTTTTTTCAGTTTCACTCATCTATTTGTTGCCTTTCTTGGGTTAGTCTTCGCTTTGCGCTTTTCAAACTTTTCTAAGCAATCATCACTGCAGACATAGTAGCCACGGCCTGATTGCTTTATTGTATCATCTAATTTTATACCATCTTGAGATGTCACGAAACGGCGCAATTCTTGAGGTGAAAGCTTCTTGTGACAACTCACACACATTCGCACTGACTGTGTAGTTGCCAACTCTTTAGTTACTCCTTGGTTTTTTTCGTGGTCTTAGCTTTTGGAGATTCTTCTGCTTCTGCTACGGTCTTTGTTGAAGTCTTTGATGATTTTGAACCTTCAGGCTTCAAGCTCAATGAAAGCTTATGTTGCTCTTTATCAATTCCAATTATTCGAAATTGTTTCTTCTCACCTACTTTGACAAGTAAACTGGGGTCACTTACATGTGCATCGCTCAATTCTGAAATATGCACCAGAGCTTCAATGACTGAGCTTACCTGCACAAAGGCTCCAAATGGAGTAATGCGAGTAATCGTACCATCTACCATGTCACCTTCTTTGTACTGCGCAATTTCTTGTGCCCAAGGATCATCAGACAGTTGCTTGACAGAGAGCGAAAGCTTATCTTGATCAATTGCGATGATCAGAGCTTCAAGCTCTTGACCTACTTTGACGTACTTACTTGGATTATCAACTCTATCCCAAGCAATTTCTGAAATATGTACTAGACCTTCTACGCCATCAACATTTACAAACACCCCAAAGTCTACAACACCAGTTACAATGCCTTTTACCTTTTCACCTACAGTAAGACCAGATATTTTCCCTTCAGTAAATTCACGTTGAGCTTCTTTTTCTGACACGATAAGCTTGTTCTGTGAACGATCAAGATCTAAGATTCGTACCATGAGAGTACGGCCGGTTAGTTGATTAAGACGATGCAAAATTTCGTCTTTATCGGCACCAGTTACGCGAGGATAATTTTCTGCTGAGAGTTGGCTAACAGGCAAGAATCCGCGAACACCTTCGACTTCAATAAGTAGTCCACCCTTGTTGGCATCAAATGGCACAATACCAAAAGTTTCTTTGTTTTTGAAATGTTCTTCTAATACTTCCCAGCCTTTTTCACGTGACATTCTACGCATACTCAAGATGGTATAGCCTTCTGGTGATTCAGTTTCGATCACTGACGCACTCATAGTGTCGCCTATCTGAACGTCTTTATTGGCACCGCCGCCCTCTAGCTCACGGCCCACAACAAGACCAGTGCCTTGCATACCAAGGTCTAGCCAAATTTCGTGTTTATCTACGCTAATTATCTGCCCCTCAACAGTATCATTTTTTTGCAAAGGCATAACGTCTGCTGAAGCTAATAGCTCAGCCATGTCTGGTTGATTCGAACTCATATTAAATTTTTCTCCTTAGATGTGTATAGATTTGCTGGATTAACCAACAGTGAATAGTCTTGAAATGCAGTATTTGCAAATCAAAATAACTAACCTATACTATATCTGAAAAAATAGCATTTGTAAATATAGTTTGCCAAGATTCTAATGTAGAGTCGACTTAGAGACAATTTGACTGCTATTGCGAGTAGAGCTCTTGAAATACAGGTATGCAAGAACAGACAGAATAGTCATGGGTATGACCGCATCACTTGCACCGGTAGCAGGAATATTGGATGTTGCTGGCTTAGTTGGAGTGACCGGTGCTGCAGGGGCTGGTGTAGGCGTAGTAGCTGGAGGTGTGGTAGGTTTTGGGCTCGCTTGCTGTTGATTGTTTGACTGAGATTTGTCTGGACTATTGGCCGGTGGCTGTACTGAAGCCTGATTGTTATTGCTTGAACTCTTCTGCTTAGATCTTTGCACGTTACCATATACAAACGTAGCTAGTACAATTAGTACTATTGCAAAGACCGCAATAATCACCTTAAGTAATGTTTCATTTCGCATAAATCCCCCTTTAGCTCAACTTATTTGTAGCTATTGTAATGCGATATACATATTTACGCAATATCTTGATAGAACAGCGTGGGCATTTGGTATACTATAAAGGTTATGATTATAGCTATAGACATCGGTGGCACAAAAGTACGCGTAGGATATTCTCATTTGGGCAATCACCTTGATGACAGTATTGAATTTGCCACCCCGGTGAGTCAGCGAGTAGCGATCAAATCAATAATAGATAATATACATCGGCTTGTAGGCACTAGCCCAATTGATGCAATTGGCATTGCCAGCCCTGGTTCTATCAACAAAGCCCGAGGTACAATTGTAGCGCCCAGAAATCTTGCTTGGCATAATTTGCGCATTGTAAAACCTCTGCAAAAATTCTTTGACTGTCCAGTAGTACTTGAGCACGACGCCACTGCTGGCGGTATCGCCGAGGCCAGAATGGGTGCAGGCCAAGGCCATTCTGTAGTGCTCTATGTCACTATTTCTACTGGAATTGGAAATAGTATTATCGTAAATGGTTCACCACTACCTACTCCACACAATCAAGAGGGTGGGTGGCAAATTATTAGCCAAGAGCAAGGAGAAGACCGTTTTGGCCAACTCAGTAGTGGACGAGCTATACAATTGCGCTACGGCAAAATAGCCGCAGAGATTCATGACTCTAGTACCTGGCAAATTATTACTCATGACCTAGCTGTAGGTATATACAATATGATTACAATTGTACAGCCAGATTGTGTTGTGCTGGCTGGTGGTGTCGCTGTACATTACAAACGTTTTATCAAACCCCTCAAAAAACAACTCATATCATTTGACCCAATATATCCTATTCCACCCATTCTTCAGGCTCGCTATGTCGAGACAGCCCCAGCACTCGGAGTAATGTTACTGGCGGCCGAACAATTAAGCTAAATTGTAAAGAATTATCATAAATTTGTGTCACACGTGCCCGATATTATTGCTATACTAGGGAGTATATTCATGGGGGTGAGTTTTGGAATTACTAGCGTCATTTAGCCAATATAGATTTCTACCAGCAGGCTTTTTTAGCTATGATGCTGCCGATGAGATAATTAATTATGACCCAGTGCGCCTCAAGCATACAACTGGCAAAATATCGCTTTTGCACGAGATAAGCCATTGCGAGCTTGGCCATTTTCACTACCGCTACGATCTCGAACTACTTATGATGGAGGTAGCAGCCTGGCACTATACCAAAAAACTCGCCCAAAAACACAATATAGAACTAGACCTAGAATATGTTGAGAGCTGCATAGAGAGCTATGACGAATGGGTAAGTAAGCGTGGCTGTTGCCCAACCTGTGATAATTACTGCCTAGAAGCTCGTGAGAACCAATTTAGCTGCTTTATGTGTGGTACACGTTGGCAAGTGAGTAATCAGCCTCAAAAGCGCATACAGCGTCGCAAACTAGCACGTATCTAAAAACCCTCTGAAATAGAGGGCTTTTGATAGAAATTCACTGTAACCAGCTGTATATTAGCCACCTGTTTGGTAACATAAGTATGCTTTACCAGCATAAGTATCAATACTGCCATGACTAGACTTACAAAAATAGTTTACTGCTGGATTCTTACCAACTCCAATTGGAACATAAACAGTACTACTACCAATATTTGTACAATATAATGATCCGCTAGACCAAGAGCAAGTATGCGGGTTACCAGCAGTATCATTTACAGCGAATGGACCTGCTGCGTTGCTAAAACGTACTATTACCACACCTACTACTGCTACTATACCTACCAAAACCAGTGCCATCCACCATTTAAAAGTAAATTGGGTCAATTGGGTCGAGCGAGAAGCACTACTTTTTGAGTTCTTTTGCGTATTCTTTTTTGCTGGCATCATATTCCTTTTATTAATGCGCTAATTATAACACAAGTATTATATCACTTTCTATCTAAAAACCCTCTATTTCTAGAGGGTTTTTAGATAGAAAGTGATACTTACTTAGTTTTGTTCTTACGACTTGCTTTACCACCCTTGGCACCAGCAATACGAGCTAGCTCTGGGTTAGCTGCAAAACCACCACCACGGCTGATTTTACCGCCCATAGAACCAATTCGTTCGTAGAAATTCTTACCGTAACGTTTCTTGTTTGTTGAAGCAGCCTTTACGCCACCTTTTTCTGTTCCTGACATAGTTTGTCATTCTCCTTTTTACAGAAGCTATGAACAAACTCTCCTTAGAGTAATCTCTACTTGCACCCTCCAAAAGCCGTATCTAGCTCTTGGGTTATTAATGCTATAACGTAAGTATTTTAGCAGGTTATGCTTACGCTGTCAATACTTTTTACATAAATAGTTTTCGACTTACCTAGACCATCGACCGTAAGCCAATATGTATGGACTACTGCGATTCCATGTGTGAGCCTCTACTTGAGTCTCAAAATTTCGTCGTGGTCCAGAATTTCCTTCAACAACGGTCATTGAGCCTCCACTTACATATGTTACGATCCCAATATGATCATAGGGAACATTGCCATCTTGCCAGCTAAAAAACACCATATCGCCTGCTTCTGGAACATAATTGCGATCACGAAGATTACCAAAGAATGCTAAGCCATTTGCTATATTCCCGGAGTAAGGTATCCTCCATCCAGTTGGATTAGAATCAATACCCCACCAAAATGGAACTCCAGACTGACGCATGATCCAGCTCACAAAATCAGAACACCAAGGCTCATCATAAGGAAAATAGTAATCTGAAGCTCGTTTTCCAACCTGGCTATTTGCCCAATTCATAATATTACATCTGTCTGTAGTACTGCATGGCGCACCACCATAAGCTTCTGCTTTGCCGATATTTGGCAAGTAAGACTGAATGTTTGGATAGTCATCAGGTAGGGTGTTGTTTTGTTGCTGTACAGCTGGCGTAGGAGTAATAGGCTTTGTGGACGGCGGAGTTTGTGCTGGCTGAGTACCCCAATCTGCAGGCCTCGGTGGCGGTGCTGTAGGTGCTGCAGAAGGAGTTTGAACTGCAGCCCCTTTATCACCCTTACTAGCCCAATACTTACGGTCATTAACAATCGCTTGATAAGCCTTTTGGTTACTTACAGACGAGTCAATACTAGCACGAGAAAAACGTAATACAATTATTCCAATTACAGCGATAGTAATGACTACTACAGCTGCCATCCACCATTTAAAAACAAGTGATTGTTTTTTGGCTCTTCGTGAAACATTGCTTTTTGATTTTGGTTTTGACTTTTTTGTAGCCATATTTTCCTTTTAGTATTCAATATACTTGTTACGCTTAGTATACTCTTATAAATATATTGCGCAAGATTAGCCCGGGAAAACGAAGGTCCAAGGCAAACTAAAATAATACAATATTTTTGATATTAGAGAGCGATTGTCTACATTGACTTGATACACACTCTCTGAAGTAGAATTATTATCAGTAGTCACAAACAACTGCATTTTGTGCTTACCATTTGCATAAGCTCGGGTATCAATTGCAAATTCATATGGTGCTTTTTTGATAATCTTTAATATCTTATTATCTACCACTAAAGAAACTGTTTTGGTGTTTTGGCCTTCTGGAGATGAATACACAAACTTTGTATAACCGCTGACCGAGCCTAAATCTTTTGTTTGGGCTAGCTCTACTGCCTGATTGGTTTGTTCGAATGTCGTTTGAGTAGCCTGCTGAGTAGTATCTATAGTTGTAGAACTCGTGGTGTTAGTAGAATCTGTTGAAGCAGTAGTATTACTAGTGTTCTGACTAGTCTGTGACTGATTTGTCTTGGTAGGTGCTGATGGGGTGGTCGTTGCCGGTGGCGCAACGGGCGGGGCTACATCAGGATGGCTCTTGATATAGATCTGCTCTAGATCTGCCGAAACTTGTTGAGTAATTTCTGCTTCACCCAAGCTAATCAAAAAATCCTTCTTGTACCCATACGGCGGATAACTAACCGTGACATATGGAAAACCAATTTTTATATCAATACCAGCATTGACCTTTGCTTGTTCCTCTGGCGGCCAAGTAGAAGCGTGTGAGAGCCTTAACACGGCAATACCTATGCCCGCAACTATCACCACTAGTACTACCGCCATCCACCAACGAAGCTTAAAGTCTTTATTAATACTCTTAACACCTTTAGATGTATGCATGTGTTTTGGTGGTAAATGACCCATAATTACTTAATATCTTACCATAAGAATAATGACAAGTAAGTACTAGCTGTCTTCTTTAGTACGATATGCCCATATGCCAAATGCGATCAAAATTACCATACTCAGCCCCACTACCCATTCTCCCACCATACTATAGAATGTTCTTATCCTTACCAAAGCAATCTCAGCACTACCCGCCTCGGTGTGAAAATCATTCGTACGCACTACGAAGTTACCGTTACTATCTATAATATAACTATACGCACCAGATGCAGCCTGCACGTATGGACGTGCGTTACTAATAGCAATAAATCGTGCAAATTGGCGACTCTGCTCATGATACAATGGTGCTTTTGTGAATATCCCTAGACTAGCACTGTTGGTAAATACCTGCGCATCTTCTCGTGCAAGAACACGATATAATTCTGGGGCAATCGCACCAGAACAAGCCATCGAGCCTAGATTGAGTCCACTGGGCACATGCACCACACTATCAGCTACACTACCCTTGCTTACTACCCTAGTCTGCTCATGCATACTCAACACATTATTTTGATTCAAGACCTTAAATGCCCCAATAACTGCATAGGGTAGATACTCACCTATAGGAATGAGGAAGGTTTTGTCTTGCTCTGCCTGAACTTTTCTTTCTGGAGAGTATACCATTAGCCTATTTTTCTGAACATTTTTGTCAGCCAATTTGTTTTCCGATGTAACTACAGAGCCGTTAGATTGCACTATTCTTTGAGCAGTCGCCGTTGATTGGTCTTTCTCACCTTCATTAATAAAAAAATCTGAGTATTCAGGTAGTACCAAGACATCAAGTTTACGATCAAAAGATGAAGTGATGTGATCAATTTTCTGAAAATAGTTCAAATCTTCACGGTAGCCGTCAAAGCTTTGGGGTAACTGAACAAAGCCAGCGCTAATCTTTTGAGCATCTATACTAGGCCGCCAAATATACCAACTGGTCAATATAGAGAGTGTAATAATAACAAGAATGAGTAATGGCAGTTTATAGCGCTTTTGCAAGAGCCAAAAGATGCAAAGATTTATCACCACTACCACAAAACTCAATCCAAACATCCCTACAATTCTCGCTAAGTACCCAAGTGGGGTCACTCCAGTTGCAATCCCCAAGACACCAAAATTCCAATACACTCCAATACTCCCACCAGGACCGTAAGATATGATTGAAAAAGCGATACTTCTTACAGCTTCAGCAGTCACCCATATAGCAGGTAAAAGTATAAAAACACTCTTACTTGTGAGTTTAGGATTCAGCCATAAGTACAGAGCACCGAAGAATAAGTATTGCAGGCTTAAAATAAGCGCAAAAACCAGATATACAATTGCAAGTGCAAGATTTGCTTGCCAACCACTGATAAATGCCCATTTCTCAGGGTTGGTAAATAGTGCCCAACTCAAAACTATCAAAAATACACCTAGCCCTGTGACCCAAATAAAACCTAATTGTTGCTTGAGTGAGACTTTCTGTACAGACAGATAACGTAATAAGTACAAGAATGGCAACATACACACCAGGCTAAACCAGCCGGCATAGTACCATACAAAAGGTGTACTTAGGCCCAGTACGCTCAGTACGTAGAGAAGAAATATATTTAATGCCGTATACTGATTATTCTTGGTCTTTATCATGCACTCTAGTATAGCCGAAATAAGCACGAAAAGTATAGCCAGCTATGTACATTTAATCAGCAGCAAATAGAAGTGGCCCGCTGATTTGCATCAGCGGGCCGGTACGAATGTGAGTGACAGGCATCAGCGTGGTTGCGCTGCTTCTGCCTCCTTGAGGGAGATGACGTAGTCACAGGGTGTGCGTTCGGTGAACTCCTTGCCTGTACTGAGATCAACCCCCACTCCATAGCAAGGAAGTTGTTCCTCGCCATTGCCCACATCATGATGTGAGTGATCGAGATCGGTGACATCCACCGGCTCAACCGGCTTCACCGACTCTGCGGGTGGCTGCTGCGCGCCAACTGCTCCTTGAGCGGCGAACAGAGCGAAGACCCCAAAGGAAGCTGCCATCAACACTACTGCGAGTAATCTCTTCATTTTTCTCCTCCTGGAGAGTAGTTGTGTACAGAGTGATTACCAATACATATTATAGCATTTATTGCTATTTGTCAAGTATTCGCGACTATTTAACATTTGGATATTTCTTATCTAATTATGCTGACGGTAAGTAACACCATTGAAGTTCATATTGCCCCAATTCAGCTTCGATCTAAACTCAACATCATACCTATTGCCACCCAATGGCACGTTGTACATACAGTACCCAGGATAACCAAAACCTGGTACGGTTTTGTTTACTAAACCGTCCAAGCCAATGTCAGTACCAGCGAGCAAAGTCTGACCGTTATTTGCCGTTACATCAAGGCGTACTCTTGAGTAGGCATCATTCGTATTAACTAACCAGCAGACATCTATATAGTTAGAGTACGGTAGATCTAGATATGGACCCCAGATATCACGATAGGTATCTTTTGGTGGATAAGCACTTATAGTATACACACTATGATCTTTGATTCCGCCACCCAATGCTGGAAGTTGCTGATCATGCTGCCAAACCTGCCAACTGTGTTGAAAGCTTGGTGCGCTAAGTTGGTACGTACGATTTACATCACTTGCATTACTAAATCTCACTATAACCACACCGATTACAGCGACAACTCCAACTAGGGCAACCGCCATCCACCACTTAAACTTAAATTGAGTTAATTGTGCAGATCGAGAGACATTGCTCTTCTTTGTCGATTTTTTTGTAGTTTTCTTTTTTGTTGCCATAATTTTCCTTTAAATTAAAGTCTATATGATTATGTCATCTCTTCAGTCTTAATTATGTTGGCGGTAAGTGACGCCGTTGAAATTCATATCACCATAATTAACATTTGCTCTAAATTCTATACCATCATGATAGTTACCAACAGGTATATTCTGTATACAATACCCTGGATAACCAAAACCCGGGACAGTCTTATTGACGTAGCCAGCAAGACTAACATTATCTCGATTGGCGAGCTCCACTTTCCCCTCCCAAGCAGTCACATCAAAGTGTACTTTAGTATCAGATCGTGTTGTATTGACCAGATAACAAATATCTATGTACTTAGACCATGGGAGATTAAGATAAGGACCCCAAATTTGTCGATAAGTTGAGGAGCTGCTCTGCATATGATAAATGCCATATGTCTTAAATCCTCCACCTACAGCAGAAAATCGAGCACTTTGCTGATACACACTATTTGAATGACGAAAACTCGCAGCATCAAGATATTGAGATTTGCCAAATCCGTCTCCACCACTGGCATTACTGAACCGTAGGATCACAATACCCAAACCGGCAATAACGCCCACTAGGACAATTGCCATCCACCACTTAAACTTAAATTGAGTTAATTGTGCAGATCGAGAGACATTGCTCTTCTTAGTCGATTTTTTTGTAGGTTTCTTTTTTGTTGCCATGGTTTCCTTTTGTTAAATACCTATACTAGTAGTCCTTGCCAACCTTAGTTATGTTGGCGATATGTTACACCATTGAAGTTTAAATCTCCATATAAGACATTGAATCTAAACTCAACACCATCTTTATAGTTACCTAGAGGTATATTTTGTACACAGTAACCTGGGTAACCAAACCCTGGCAGGGTTTTATTAACATAGTTTCCATTTAACGTAACATTATTATGCGCACCAAGTATCACCTGGCCCTCCCATGCTGACACATCAAAAGTAACTCTGGTATCATATCGCGATGTATTGACCAACCAACAAACATCAATGTATTTAGAATATGGCAGGTTAAGGTATGGGCCATATACTTGGCGGTATTGATAAGCTGCACTTTGCATTGTATATATACTATGTGACTTCACGCCACCACCAAGACCAGGTAGATCTACGCCATGTTGCCATACAGTATCTGTATGACGGAAAGACGGTGCATCAAGCCTGTAGGTATGATTCACATCACTTGCATAACTAAATCTCACTATAACCACACCTATTACTGCAATTACTCCTATTAGGGCAACCGCCATCCACCACTTGAATTTAAACTGCGTGAGCTGAGCAGATCGAGAAACATTACTTTTTTTAGAGGACTTTTTTGTTGTTTTTTTAACTGCCATATACTTCCTATTTATTATTGATTTATTATTGATTTATTAATACTTACGCTTACTATACAGAATATATACTACACTTACAACTATTTGGCAATCTCAATAATCATACTATTCATATATGTCTGTGCCGGAGAGCTAATAGTAAGTGAATCGATATCATTAATAGCTACAGTAGTGCTGCCACATGCCACAACTTTGGCCAAATCATTTGCTGTACCATATTGAGCTAGTACAGTCGAAATAACTACGCCTTTAGAGCTAAGTGTAATCGTAAGTGGCTTCGTGCTATCCGTACTAATTGAGCCCACGCAAATGGTAAGTTTCTTGTTGGGGAATAAGAATCGTTGATTATTATTTGAAGAGTCAGTTTTTGATTTGACCACTAACGGAGTCGTGCTCGTAACCGTACAACCCCTATATGTAGTGTTGGTTTTAAAACCATTTTGTTGCTTGCACCCTGTGTCTGATACTCCAGTCTGACTTACTACAATATTACTAGGTGGATCAGTAAAGTTCATTTTTAGCTGTGCAGTTAAATCGATAAAATTTGGAATGGTGGTAGTAGTTCCAAAATTCCCGTTAGCAAGAGAAGCCACTGCGTAGTCAGCCAGCTTGGGAGCTCCAGTAGTAGTGTAATGCACACCATCAGCACTTAAAAAGCCATTGGGGTCTGCAAGGCTCGACTTTTGAACCAATTGGCTAATATCTGAATTCGCTCCCCATAAGAATTTGAACTGGCTAATTATGCTGTAGTTGAGTGGTACGGAGTTACGGTATATCGTAAAAAGATTATTCTGTACTCTGATTCTACCAGCTTCATACACATCAGCTAGTTTCTGACGTGTGGCTTCCACAGATAACTCTGGGTGAAAGAGCCGTTCGAAATTCACAGACTCATCGCTAATTGCCTTTGCCTTGCTACCTGGTGAGCCTATATCCCCCCATACATACCGCGCAGTTGGGTTGATAGACCTAAGCTTGCTCAGTAGTTGCTTTTGCAGATCACTGAAGCTGTCGGTACTAGTTTCTGGATTGGTGCCTATAAACAGTACAATTGTCTTGGCTGCCTTTATAGGATTGTACTCATTATTGTGACTCTTACAATAGCTAACAATTGCGGGATCGGTAGCATTTGGGCAGTAGTTTTTATTATCAGCATCCACTGCCTGCAATGCATTCTGGGCATTAAAACCAGCCTGGGTAATAGATCGTCCAGGGTTTTGGTTGATAAATGCCGGAGTAAAACCATTGGCCTGAAGCTTGGTCTGTAAGCTTCCACGAGAGTCTGTATAGGCCATCATATGAGTGCTCAACGAGTCGCCTATCCAGTAGACCGGGCCTTTGGGCGCAGATGCTGCTAAATCACTAGTTCCTGCTCGACTATACTGTAAGACCGCAATACCAACTAAGGCTATTACACCCACCCCAATAACCGCCATCCACCATTTAAATTTGAATGATTGTTTCTTGGCTGAGCGAGCGACGTTTGATTTTGATTTTTTGGTTGCCATATTAGCTTATAATTAAGTAGTTCTTATGCTTGATTATACCACTGGTATATTCTTTGTCAAAGTAGCAATAAGATCACGATAGCCTAGCTAAAACTCTTGCCGTTTTTTGATGAAGAAATATCCTGCCGCACCAAGTATTACCACGAGTACCAGCACAATCACCACAATCACTACACTAGCGGTATTGCCCTGTTGCTCTGCCGCAACTGTTACACTTACTTTTTGCGCTTCATTGGCATTTTTCTGTACAGTAATTGAGCTCGTTACCTGCCCCTTGGAGGTAGTTACCACCACCGGCTTATCACCTGCGGTTTGATTAGAGAAGGTTGCTATACCCTCTTGATTGGTCGTAGAAGCACTATCTCCTAACTTTACTGGCACATTTGGTACCGCCTGTTTATTCTTATCAATTACGACAACTTGCACGGTGTAACCTGGTACAGTAAATGTTTTATCTGCTGACTGGATTGTTTTGCCTGTTTGATCGGTTGATACTATTTGGTAATGAATAGTATCGCCTGCATTCATGCTAGAGACAGGAAACTCTGCACTGTGCGATTTGGTAGCTGTTTTTTCTTCTATCTTGTTGTCATAGTTGGTTGTTTTGCCGTAATTGACCACCGAAGTACTGTCAAGTGATGTCTGCCAAGAAAGTACAATCTTTGAGTTGGATAAATAAGTGAAGTTAATTGCGTCGATTGATGCGGAAGTGACAGGGGCGCTCGCAATTAATGATGGTGTTGGTGGTGGTACACTTGTTTTGCTCGTCGTATAAGAACCGATAGGCGGTGATTTTTGGGGTGGTGATGTAGGAGTAGGACGTGCTGGCGGCACAACGGGTGGTGGTGGAGTAACAGGCGGTGGTGGAGGTACGACCGGTGGTGGTGGAGGTGGTGGTGGAGTAACTGGGAATGGGTTGACATTGGGCTGACCAGGCATAAGGTTTGCTGATCTAAACAAAGCCTCCTCACTAGGCATTGGTCCAATATTACCGGCTAGACTGCCTGCGGATGTAACCTGAGCGACACCGGTAGTAAGGATCTGCTGACGAATTGTATCTATGGGAGGTACCACACCAAACTTAGTCTTAAAAGCACTGACAAAGGAAGCTATTACACCAGCAGTCATTGGGCTAGCAGAAGATGTACCATTAAACCCGAATGAATAGCTATTAAAATAGTCTGGGCCAACACCCCCAGAAATAGTCATCGCCACTTTACCTGTACTCATAACACACAATCCCCAGGCACTCATATCAACCCGTCGACCATAGGTAGAAAATGGCAATCTAGCATTTAGATTTGCTAAAAACTCTGTTCCGTAAAGGTCTGTGCACCATTTTCCCGGTGATCTAGCCCCAGCTAAAAATATCTTAGGGTCAGTTGGGTCTGTACCATATGGCTTATTCATCCACGTACCCTGGTAGCAAGCATCATCATAGTTATTGTTATTATTGCCCGCAGCATTTACAACAATTACGCCTTTCTGCCTCAATGTTTGCAGAACTGCATTCTCTGAAGGAAAGTAGCCAATAGGCAAATCTACTTCTGCTTGGCCACACATAGTACTTGGGCCCATAGATATATTAATCACATCACCCGCCTGCATCTTCTCGCCCATTTTACCCAGTAGCACCTCTATTCCACTTCTAGTTTGTCCACTTGAATTAATATAGTTACCGTTACCATATAGTAACTTAGCATTAGGAACACTACCAGTAACACCAAAGCTGTTTTTGTCAGCTACTAACAGGCCGGTAACTGCAGTACCATGCTGTTCGGTACCCTTGAAAGGTAACTCTGTCTCACCCAGAGCCGGATTAGCAGTTTTTATGAAGGAGTTTGGAGCTCTAAACTTAGATATATCTTCATGATTAATATCAAAGCCAGAATCTATTACTCCTACAGTCACCTTATCTCCGAGTGCACCTGGAACTGCTACTGCACTTGTGAGATTATCACCTTGAGTATTGGCAACCAATGGTTTGTTATCTACCGTCAGACCGGTGTTATAATTAGTGACAACATTCTGTAAATATAGCTGTAAAGCAGTATAGTCAGGGGTTGTTCTTCCTTGCGCAGCACCAGACTGTGGACTGGCTGATTGTATAAACATATATTTTTGCAAATACTGGCTTAGCGCAAAAGTGTCTACCTCTTTAGAGAGTTTAATTGTATAAAAAGTTGTAAGATCAGACGGCGTACTACCACTATTTTTTGCTGCCTGTTGCTGTAAGACTTTTGCAGACTCTACAGGGAATGTATTTGCAGCACTTGTAGCCTTGTACTCTACAAATAAAAGATTATTGAGATCAGTAAGATCATAATATTTGCTCTCAAAGCGTTTGGACGTGGAGTTATAGCTCACATATGCATTTTTATAAAACTGTAATTGTACTTCTGAGAAATCAAACAGCTTATTAAGAGGAGTACTTTTACTTGCAATGATTGGTTGAGTAGGCTTTTTGAGTGTACTACCAGTACCAGCATTTGAAAACCGTAGTATTACAATGCCAATTACCGCTACTACACCAACGAGTATTAGACCTTGCCACCATTTAAACTTTCGTTTTGTAAGCTTTGGGGCGTTATTGTGAGAGTGCGGTGCCTGCGAGCTACCACGCAAATGATCATGCATTGTTCGCGATTGCGAAGCAGTAGACTTTTGATTACGATTGTCCATTTATATCTAACTATATATGCTCAAAAGAATATTTGCAAACTGCTTATCTTTCACAAGGATGAATGACTGAATGTCTCTAGGGCAACAATCAAAAGGAATACAGTTAGTTATAGGTTAAACAAAGCATACCAAGGATAAGTAACTAGGTTTTTTGCACCTTGCAAAATTCCACCCGAGTTATTTATCACAATAGTTCGTTGAGTTGCTGCAATAGGTGTGTTGCTAGCATCAAACGCAACAGCCGTAAGTACATAGCTATCATTTTGGAATCTGCTCGAATCAAACACAAAGCTGTATGGACTTTTAGTGCTAGAACTTACCAATTTACTATCGAGGTAATAGACTACTTCTTTCACGACCTCAGCAGTAACGGGTGAATAATGAAACTCTGCATACCCACTCACCCCTATTTCACCAGTTGAGCTTGATTGCTGTGCTACAAGAGTATTAACCTTGTTTTGAATATCAAACATACTTACCGGAATACCAGCTGGTTCACCTCCAGATGCCCTACTAAGCCGCAGTACCAAAATACCAATAAGGGCTACTGCTAACACGAAAACAATAACCATCCATGGCCTAAACTTAAATGAATTTGTAGTATTATTGGTCTTTGCAACATGCTCGCTCTTAGGGGATGACTGACGCTGCATAGCATTTTTACGGTCAGAGTTATTCTGTCGTTTTGCTTTGCTTGATTTTGCGTCATCAGTAGAGTGACGCTTAAATGGTATTGTTTCGAGCATATAATTTATAGTAGTGCTTAATACTTACACATGTCAAACGCAGTATATTCCAGACCGAATCGTAATAATCTATTTACATACTATGGTATGAATTAAGTGTATCTACCCTAAGCAGGTGACGATGAGCCATAGGTAGAACTTGGGATACTTCCGCAATCAATCGGTTTGTATCTATTTGCCTGGGCCGTAAATACATTCTGGCCACCAAACTTTTTGTCGACAGCATTTTTACCTAGCGATCCATAACAGACAGAAGGGCTAGCTGATCCTGATTTGAAATAGAACACATATCTACCAAAGCCTACGTCTTTTTGCCTAACACTCCAGCCATATCCCTTGCCTATCCTAACAACAGTATCGTAATCACCAACATAACCATTTGGGTTGTACGATGCTTCACTAAACCTGACAATGACTATACCTATTACTGCAATAACAGCTACTAATAATAGTACCATCCACCATTTAAAAAAATTTGTATTTGTATTGGCTACTGCTTTACTTGACGTTCTGGTTTTTGGTTTTGCTGATTTTTTGTTTGTCTTTTTTGTAGCCATTATGTTCCTTACAATATTAAATAGTTATGCTTATTCTATACAAGGCTTTTTCGTATGTCAAGAAATACTGAAAATTCAACTAAATAATGATCTGATATACTTAATTCTATGAAACGGATTGTAATTATTCTCAACGATGTACGTAGCTGCTACAACGTTGGCTCAATATTTCGCACTGCAGATGCGGCGGGTGTAAATGAAATTGCACTTTGTGGTATCACCCCATACCCTCAGACAAAAAACGATACTCGACCTGAGAAAGTTATTGAAAGTAATACTAAGATGATTCACAAATCTGCACTTGATGCCGAAGAATCAGTAATGTTTCAGCATTTCGAAACAACACTAGAGGCGATTAAATATTATTCTGAAAACAACTATCAAATCATTGCTCTTGAAAACAAAGTACCTAATACTCAAAACACCTTCACATTTAAGCCCAATTCAAAAATTGCCCTAGTTGTTGGCTCAGAAACTGATGGGCTAGATACTGACATTCTTAATATGAGTGATGCAACTATAGAAATACCCATGCACGGTATCAAGAATTCTCTTAACGTATCAGTCGCCACTGGCATTGCCCTCTATTCTCTTATAAATACTAAAGATCTTGGCTAATAGTGACACTCGTAATAAATGACTTTTCTGGCGTGCTAATATTGATCTGTTCAAACTGTGGTGCTTTTGAGAGTTTGCCACATGCCACAAGTGTTGCAAGACCTTCTGTACCAGCCTTTGTAGTCGTTTGATACACTGCGCCATTAGTATTTTTTACCGGCACATTATGATAATAGTAAGTTACTGTTGGTGCAGCCCCCAAGGTACCCACACAGACATTAATATTTTTGTCAGTAAAACTCGTAAACGAGGGTGCAAGAATACTCAAGCTCTTTTTAGGTTCAACAATACAGCCCCTAAAGCTAGCGTTACTTTTAAAGCCATTTTGTAAATTACACCCTGCACCACTTGAACCTTGTTGAGAAACAAGCGCAGCATTTCTGCCATCTGTTGCTGGCTTGGTGGTATTGATAGTGATAGGCGCAATAGTAGCAGGCTTTGGCTGCGTAGGGGCAACCACCGGTGTAGGCGTAGTACTGGCTTCCATTCGATTAGCCCGTACACTACCAGAAATTAATCGAAGCTCAAAAGTAGCATTTGGAAGATTACTCGTAATATTTTGGCTGATACAGTACGGATTATAGTAGCTTCCAGATACGGTTTGATTGTCTTGCGCTATGATATTGCCATTCGTTTTCATGACTAAATTCACGCGGGCTGCGCCAGAAGTGTCACGCAGCCACCAGCAGGTCTTTAGTGTTTTGCCAGACAGACCATTAAAGTCTCGGCTTGGTCCACCCCAAATTAATGTCCCTCCAGGATAACCAGCTACATCAAAGTAATAGCCTTCTGCGCCAGATAAGTTTGTTTCTGGATCTGCAGTCTGCACAAGTGTAACGTTTGTCTGGACTTTATTTGGATCTCGCGAACTCAGGTCGTCAATAGCGAAAAAGCATACAACTTTAGCTTCACTAGGATGCTGAGCAAAATACTGATCACACCAGCCACCATCACCACCACTAGCGTGACTAAATTGCAATACTACAATACCAATCACTGCAACAACTGCTACTAGGATTACCGCCATCCACCAGCGAAATTTAAATTGAGTTAATTTGGTAGACTTTGCTGTATTACTTTTTGATTTTGTCTTTTTTGTTGCCATGATGTTTCCTATTTATTCTTAAGCTTAAGCATAGCTTGTACGAAAAAGATATGCAAGGTTGAGTGATAAATGAGTATATGATTCATCACTTACATTCAGAATGACAGAAAGTAAATTGATGTACACACAAAAAACATCCTAGAAAAAGCTTAGGATGAAATTTTTTGATTGCTATTATATTCTGTGTGTTGGCGCCGTTCTACTTTTCCCACAAGGAGTATCATCGACG
>CAYNHH010000001.1:0-43472 GCA_964397085.1 uncultured Candidatus Saccharibacteria bacterium | reverse complement strand
TTGGGGTCTGTGTCGTAGATCCCATCGGTACCTTGCTTGGCCATCAAGATGGCTTCACACCCCAAATTCATTGCACGTTGCGCCGATGCAGTGTCGGTGGTAAAACCAGGCTCTCCAAGGCCTCCTGCACAGATCACTACGCGGCCTTTCTCAAGGTGACGCTTGGTCTTCTTCCAGATGAATGGCTCTGCGACGTCTTTGATCTCAAGGCTCGAGTTCATCCGCACCTCCACACCCTCTTGCTTGAGGATGTCTTCAAGTGCGAGAGCATTCTGTACGGTTGCAAGCATGCCCATGTAGTCAGCGGTGTTCTTGTCGAGGCCAATTGCGTCCCGGCCACGAAAGATGTTTCCCCCGCCTACTACAATCACGAGCTCAACTTCAAGTTCTTTGATGACGGCAATGATCTCCTCTGCCTCTAGTCGCATTTTGCTGGTGTCAAATCCAGCAACAAGGGTTGAGCCATCTTCAAGCGTGTAGGTATTGCCCTGAGCTTCTCCTGAGAGCTTGAGCAAAATACGTTTGTACTTGGCCTTTCGCTTGTGTGTAGCGCTTTCTCGACTATCATGAATTTCCTGTGCGGTACTTGTCACTTATTCTCCTCTAGCGGGTATGGACACTGTTACTGTTTTTATCATATTTACTCTTAGTTTACAAGTATAAGCATTATACTGCAAATTGATTTGGTGGCTAGAAATATAGTATATTTTCAGGTATAATCACTGGTATTATGAGCTCACATATATACGTATTACTCTATTACAAATTTGTACATGTCCCTCAGCCGGAGTTTGAGGTATTACAACACAAGCTGGTTTGTGCCGGCATTGGCCTGACTGGTCGAATACTTATCGCCGAGGAAGGCATAAATGGTACAGTGGCAG
Source organism: uncultured Candidatus Saccharibacteria bacterium (assembly GCA_964397085.1). GTDB lineage: Bacteria > Patescibacteriota > Saccharimonadia > CAILAD01 > BJGX01 > CAILAD01. Next base: position 42,588 of record CAYNHH010000001.1, on the reverse strand, counting down.
GGACTTCGGCTCAACTGAAACAGTACACAAAATATATGGATGCGCACCCGTTGTTTGCCGATATAGTCTTTAAGCGTACGCCGGCTGGTAAGCTACCTTTTCACAAACTCATTGTAAAAAAGCGAGATGAGATAGTTACTCTGGGCAAAAAAGTAGATATGAGTAAGGCAGGTAAGTATCTTACGCCAGAGCAATTTCATGCAGTACTTGAGAATGAAAAAGATTTTGCCGTGGTAGATATGCGCAATAATTATGAATATGAAGTAGGTCGTTTTGAAGGTGCAATTCAGCCTGACACCACCAAGTTTTATGAGCTACCTAAGAAAGTAAAAAATCTTAAAATCGACCCTAAAAAGAAAGTACTTACTTATTGCACTGGCGGTATTCGTTGCGAGAAAGCAACTGCCTTACTTACCGAAGAAGGATATACAGATGTGTATCAGCTAGAAGGGGGCATAGCAAAATACCTCGAGAAGTATCCTAACGGTCATTTTAAAGGCAAAAATTTTGTCTTTGATGATAGGATGGTGACAAATACTGACACACCGAGCGGGGCAGAGGTATTGAGTAAATGCGTACATTGTGGTGCAAAAAGTGATCGCTATATTGATTGCACCAAGCCAGATTGTCATCAACTCTTTATTTGCTGCAAGGATTGCGAGAAAAAACATGCTGGTCTTTGCCCAGTTGCAGTTAATGAGCTAGCGAAAAAATGATAGATCATATTGTAGAATCTCTAAAGACTACCAAACATATTGCTGAGGCAAGTATTGCTCAGGCTCGCAACGGATTACCAGCTCGTGGCATGAAGGTGATAGCGGTCACTGGTACAGACGGCAAGACTACTACTTCAACAATGATTGCTGAAATACTGCGAGCTGCTGGGCACAAGACTGCTCTTCTTACGACAGTTTCGTTTGATGTAGGCAGTGGTGAAGAGGCTAACGAAACTCGTATGACTACTTTGCAGCCCAGTAAGTTGTTTTCGCTACTCAAAAAAGCTAAAGATAATAACTGTGAATACTTAGTACTTGAGACTACCAGTCATGCTTTGGCTCAACGTAGACTTTGGGGTATTCCATTTTACCTGGTTGTTTTTACCAATATTACTCCTGAGCATCTTGATTATCATAAAACCTTCGAGAGATATTTGTCTGCAAAAGTTCGATTATTTAGATTGGCCAACAAGAATAAGGCAGGCTTGCGTGTTGGAGTTGTAAATCGCGGTGATATGCACGCACAAGACTTTGCTAGTGCTATTGAGAAACCAATATTTTATGGATTGGGTGGTGATGTAGAGGCAGTTAATATACACAAATCTCACCAATTCACCAAGTTTGATGCAAAATATAAAAACAAGAAAATTCCAATTACTCTACAACTACTAGGGAGTTTTAACATCGATAATGCTCTAGCCGCAATTACGGCGTCTTTAGAGCTAGGTATATCAGAAAAAGCCATATCAAAAGGTCTTGCTGATTTGCAAGCTGTGGCAGGAAGGATGCAATATGTTGATGCTGGTCAAGATTTTGGGATTATTGTCGATTTTGCTCATACACCAGAGGCTTTCTCGAAGGTATTATCTGAACTGAGACATATCTGTAATGGTAAGCTCATTGCGGTGTTTGGTTGTCCAGGTGAACGTGATAAAGGCAAGCGTCCACTGCAGGGCGAAGAGGCTGCAAAATATTGTGACTTAGTAGTGCTTACTGAAGACGACCCTAGAAGTGAGCAAAATAGTGATATTATCGCACAGATTGAGATGGGCCTAAAGAAGCATGGCAAAAAAATTGATATTGATTATTTTATAAGGCAGGATAGACAGCAAGCAGTGAATTACGCAATTGCGCAAGCTTCAAAAGGTGACATCGTAGTACTTTTGAGTAAGGGTGATGAAAAAAGCATTATCTTTGCACATGGAAAGAAGAAAGCTTGGGATGAAGTTGCTGCTGCTAAGAAGGCGGTGACAAAAAGAAAAGCTTAATCTTCGCCGTAAAGATCTTGGGCTGAGATGCGGGTGATGATCGCCCCTCTAACTGCTTCTTTGATCTCTGGGTCTAAATTTGCTTGGTTGAGTGCATCATCGAGTTGCTGAAAGAAAGCTTTATAATCATGATTGGTAGCTGTGAAGCTCGCTTCATTTTCAATTTTATGAGCTATTTGGTCTATATCGCGACAACGCTTGGTCTCGAAAGCCATATTGATAATGCCCCGTCCAAGTACAAATTCGCCATTTTGTACCTGCTCTAGTTGCTCGGTAGAAATATTTGTTAATACATCTTCAGAGCTTTTAGAGCTAATGAAATGTATGTCTTTATCTGTGCGCGCGAGAACAATATTACCCGGTAGAGTGGTGTGTACTCTAAATCTAATTGATTTAGGTGCTAGTTCTAGTATCTTGGTAAGATTCTGGTTGAAATCTTGATGCTGATCGAGCTGTAGTTGCTCACAACTTTGTGCATAATTATCTATAAATACTAGTTCGCCATGAGGACCAATATTCTCAATAGGTACTACAGCCGTAGTATCTACTCTGTCAGAATGGGCACCATGTTGTTGTCGACTTGAGTTAGTGTTGTCTTTAGAAAACACCTGTAAGTTGACTACGGTACCTTCGTCAGAATCTATAGATATTTCCGTTTGGGGGTCACCTGCAATTACTCTAACAGCAGGGAGTAGCGCTTTTTGCAATTCAACTATTTCACTTAAGCTATTGCAAACCTCACCATATGCAATGGTGCGCATATGTCGCTCTGTCTGGTTGTAGGCGACATAGTCTTTTGTGCGAGTCAGAAGATCCAACTTGCCAGTACGCCATTTTTTGAGTAAGTCTAGTCTAACAGGTTCAATTAGATCACCTACTGTTTGACCATCGTTAATTTCGAAATTTTTGGTAAGTAAGACGGCTCCACAGAATGCAAAACATTCGTGGGCTTGTGCAAGACTATTTGGCTTATAATCGAGTCGCCAAACCTCAATGGTTTGATCAGAATCTATATCTAAGTCTTTGGCTTTAGTAGTGCTTTGTGAATAGTATTTTGAGATGTCTGAGAATGAGTTTAGCTGTGACATGAGATCTATTATTTCATATATCTTGCTTTGATAACATAGTTTTGCTTTTAGTGAAAAACTTAAAATATAACCATAGCCATTACTGCGGGGTCTTGATATACTAATATGCATAGGGAAATATGCTAGATCCACAAGATAACACTTTTCCAATTCCAGGCGCAGATAATACACAATTGCCAGCAGGGGGGTCTGTTGTTCCACCGGTTGCAAATACGCAACCGGGGTCTTTGCCTACACAGCCACAACCAGTCGAACCAGCTTTAGATGTGCAAATGCCCGCTGCACCAGTGCAACCAGTTCCGCCTATTGAATCAACACAGACGGCACCAATACCGCCAGTAGCACCAGGTTGGCAAAATCAAGCTGTTGCTGATGCTTCACAACTGCCTGCTGGTACTGATAACTATGCAGTGAATACCCCTACTACACCGATAGTTGGTGATAACATGAATGCTGCTCCTATAGTTAGCCCAAGTGGTGGTTATGAGATAGCTTCTGCACAGTCCAACCCAATGAATGCAGTACCCTTGCAGCCAGATTCAAATATAGCTCCTCAACCAACAGTACAGCCTTATGCACCTGTTCAGTCACCACCACCTACTGATCCATATATGCAACCCCCAGGTACAGGGCTAGATCAACAACAGATGGCAGCAGTACAAACGAGTGATCCTGGGCAAATACCACCAGCTAATACTCTCGATCTTAGCCAACAAGGTTTGCCACCTCTCCAGCCTGGTGAAATGCAGCCGGGCGTTGCTGTGCAACCCGATCCAAATATGCTTGCTCAGATGTCGGTAGATCCAGGTCTAGGTGCTTTACCACCAGACTTTGGAATGAGCAATAATGCTATGGCAGATGGCATGGCTGATCAGCAGGCTACTAAGAGTAAGAAACCATTGAAATTTATTATTATAGGCGTGGTAGCGGTCGCCTTTATCTTAATATTGAGCCTTGTAGTACTATTTTCTGGCCGAAATAGCCGTAAGCCAGCAGTACAATTGAATGATCAGCCAGTAGCTCCAGTAGAAAAAGCGCAAGATACGCCAGCAGCAGCCGGTGTGATTCCTGATGGCTATAAGGCGGTTGTGAGGGATTGTTTCACTTTTGGTGTATTGTTGCCAACAACGGTTGATTTTTCCAAGACTTCCTGTCAAATGGGTGCGCAGTTTGGTACTGTTTCACAATACAATCTAACAATCACGCCAGTTACTGAGACAGTGTCTAGCCTTCAGAGTCTTGTCGACAAAGCAAAGACTGGTACAATTTCTACACAAGACGATATTAAGCTAGGTGGAGTAGATGCTAAGAAAGTAATTCTTAAGGTGAATGGGATTGATCAACAGACGGTAGTTGTAATACCTGCTAATAAGAATTATCAGTTAGACGGCAAGGTAATAAATGGATTCTTGATCACCACCTCTTACAATGATGACACCGCGAAAAAGGCGAGCTCAGTCCTTATCTCAAGTTGGGTCTGGAAGTAGACTGTAGAACTTACGTTTGCATTTGTAACGAGATCTCTACTAGACTAATGATATGAAAAGTACTCAGAACGTAGACTGTTACATTGTAGGCACTTCGTATACCGGCTCTACTATCTTGGGAGCGGCGCTCAATAGTCACCCGCAAATGGCCTATATTGGTGAGTTTGCTCGGATTCCTGCTTATCAAAAAACTTATGGCCATAACAAATTTCCTGCTGGATGTTTGCACTGTCTTATTGAAAACAAAGAATGTGAATTGTTCTCAGAAAAAAAGCTTACCCAACTTGGTAGTAACAGTCCTTCAGAATCAATTGATTACCTAAGAAAACGAATAAAGAAGCCAATTATTATTGATGGTTCAAAATATGTTGAATGGCTAAAGATTTCATGTAAAGACCATAAACGCATTCAAGACGTTAGAGTTATTATCCTTACTAAGAGACCCCATGATTATCTTAAAAGCTGCTTGTCGAGAGATATTGAGCCTCTTTGGGCTGAAGCGAACGCTTGGCGAGATACTTACTTTGATGCAATGAGAACGGTGAATCGCCTGGGGGTCTCAAGTCTTGTTGTGCACTGTGAAGACTACATAGAAGAGCCTGCTAAGGTCTTGCAGCAAATATGTGCTTACTTGGGAGTTGGTTATGATAAACGAATGCTAGAACCTAGTAAGGCCCAGCTACATGCTATTGGTGGCAACCCAGGTGCCTATATGGGCTCTTTTGATAAAAAAGTACTGTCAGAGCGAGCAAATACTATTGGACAAAAAGAGTTTGATATTAACCCAGCAAGACTAAAGTCCAAAATACTCACAAAGCTTCAAAAAGTAAGACAAAGTCAAAAGCTGAGGCAAATAGCATTTGAAACGCCGGGACTGATTGATGTCGCTACTCAGCTTGGCTATACGTACAAGGATTTTTAGAAGCTTGGCTTCTTCGTTTTAAAACGCCAGATGCGATAGGGAATTCTAAAATTATAGTACGTTGCAGCGCCCCATTTCCAACCTTGGTGAAAATAGAAAGATTTGAATTTCCCCCTATTGAATAGTAGCCATTTCCAGCTTTGAGTAGTTGTAGCTGAAGTATTGATGAGAGGACAAATTGGTTCGTCTTTGGTGCCATAGTCGAAGTGAAGATTTGCCATTACGGCAATAATTCTTTTGGGTGGATACTTGAGGGCACGCACTAGTAAGGGCTGATTCATAGCCCAAAAGTCTTGGGCAGTAAAATTGCTTTGGTTAAAAAACTCAATTGCCTGAGTGACGCCAGTGATAATATCATTTCTTGTGAGATTACCAAGATTATCTTGATTTAAGAAGCTTTCCCATACTTCAGGCTGATATAGATATTTGGCATGTTTGTCAGATAGAGAGTTGAATACTACACCCTGAGATTCTGTATGTATGTTGGGGTGAAAAATATTACTTCCAGTTCGGCCTAGGTACATGCCGCTGATTTGGTTAGGCTTATTGCTTTCTAAAAGTATTTCTTTGAGTAAGATCTGAACAGTATCATTCCAGCCAATATCAGCAATTATCGACTGGTTACTTCTGGTGTTTGTAACTTTTTGCCATTGTTTGAGTACCGCACTTAGTGCGGCATTCCATTGTTTTATATTCGATTTGATGTCTATCTCATTTAGCGCTGCTCTCGAAATACTGCGTTTGCCAAGCAGATAACTTTGATTGCTATGAGTTGTTGTTATTCCTAGTACAGCTAGAGCATTGTAGGTGTTTTTTCTTCGTAGTACTCTTTTTACAAACGGAATTATAGTGTGTAGCTGAACACCCTTTTTGTTGAGTATTGCTACATACGCTTGTATTAAGACTGTTCGGTTGAGAGTAGGCAGAATCTTTGCATTCGTATAGCCCAACTGATTGTACAGCTGTAAAAACATCTTACTTTCGCCGGTCACAAAGATCACCTGCTTATTTTCTACAGTAGATGCGGTACCTAGTGTGTGGAGATAGTAAATAATTGCTGGTGCAAAAAGCCAGCCAATATACTGCGCTTCTAGCTGGGTACTCATTAAGTCTTGGCTAAACTGACTTTCGAGTCGTTGATTGTACTGTTCCTTTTGTTCTGACCGAGCGTTGTGCAGAATTATTTTCAACCGAGCTCCATAGAGGTATTTTCCTATTTCTAACTTGAACCGATGAAAGGGTATATACAGATGGAATGCATGTAGTCCTGACTGTTTTGGAATTCTAAAGTCTGTGTGACGATTATCCCCAATGTGTAATGTGTTAGTCAGTGATATTTGCTTGTGTATATTGGACAACTCTACAAAAGCTCGACCACTAGATTTGCCGTAGAGAGTATCTGCCGAGCTTATTCCCCCTGTAAATATGGTAATATTGTTAGCCCTGAGTAGCTCTTTGAGCTCTGCTGACTGTAAGTACATATCACTTACAAAGTAAAGTTTGACTCCTTTGATTTTGGCATTTTTGAGTACTTTGAGTAGCTGGTGATTGGGATACAATTGACTTTTCTCGTATTTGAGTTCGCTTGTCATCAGCTTGTTGACTATTTGAGGGGCCTGTCTTTTACTCAGAGATATTTTTTGGCGTCTCGCAAGATCTGTAATGAGCAAAAGCATTATTTCTTTATAGGTAGTTTCATAGTCGTTACCAACTTTTTGGTTATTTATCCTTAGTAGTTGTGTAAGGTTTTGTCTTTGAGTATAGAGATAATATGATGTGGCATGGAGCCCATATCCCTTGAGTATAGGAATCATAATTTTGGTGAATTGGTAGAATCTCCATGGCTCGGGTTGCCACTTTCGTAGCAAGAGAGTATCAAATATATCTACGGTAATTGTCTTGGGTGTAAGTTGTTGCAACTTTTTGTTCAAAAAGTAGTATTGAATCATTTCTTTACTATATAGAAATTCTCAGTGGTTCCAAACCATAAGTATTATTGCTTTCTTGCTTAATATATCAAAAGAGTATATAATCTTGAATAATCTAAATCACCTGGAGGTGAGTAGTGCACCTTACACCTAAGTTGAAGACATATGTGCTGCTGATAGCAACTGATGCATACCTATTAGCAGTAGAGAATGGCGATTTGCCACTTCTTGCAACGCAACAGAGACTGGATTTTACCGAGCAGATGGCTTGGGCAGCGGTAATGAATGTAGATGGTGAAGCCAATGACTGTCGCAATCTTACGGCTGAGTACCAAAAGAGATTTGAGCACTTCTTTTCATCAAAAAGGACTGTGTTGAGTCTTTGGAAGAAGTTTGAATTTCATCAAGCGGAGGTTGATGGAAAACTCTCTCCTCAAAGAATCATTGCTGATTTGCTAGGAGATGTTCATTTGGAATATGGTCAGCAAAGTGCACTTGAGACTTATGCAGTGATTGCAATTCAAGAAGCGAAGAAGAACAAATATGATTTGGCGCGTACACTTCGGTTTGTACGAAAGTTTGTTCAGGCAAAGTCACTATTTGTTGAGATACGAGATAGATTTGAGGTGGCACAAGCATGAGGGCAACTGATAGATATTTGGAGCCTGAAAAGCCAAAAACCTTGCGTGAGCGAGTGAGGCCGAGTGCGATTCTCCAACAAGAACTTGTTGCTCAGCTTAAGTCTCGCGGGCTCTCACCGGACGATGCGAATTTGTCCAGTACTGCTCATTCCCGACGCTTACTTGAGGCTTTTCTTTGGCGTGATATCACGTATTTTGCTGATCAGGGTTATACTGATCAAGAAGTGATCAATCGTTCCATTGAACGGTTGCGTGAAAAATGCTTGTTTTTGGATACGATCAAAGAATTGGTAGAGCAACTTGGTCTGGTAGATGAATAGATATAACTACGGCTTTTCTTCTTTGAAAAGCTTTTTACTTTTTGGCATATTTATGGTATTTTATAACGGCTCATTGACCTAGCAGCTCACGTACAACCGAGGTGTAGAATGAATCAAAACAGAAAATACCATGCAAGTAGGGATAGTGTTGTAGAGATAGTGGCAGCAGCGAAGCTGGAGTTTCTGACACAACACCCTGAGTACAAGATCTTTGAGGGTGAAATAGGGAGCTATGTGGCACGAGCAGTGCAGTTGCGTAACGAACAAGGTGTAGCGCGAAAAGAAGGTTTTTTACAAGATGCGGTTGCTCAAAAAGCGTATTTTGATGAGTTGTATAGGGTTGCAAAAAAGGAAATTGAACAGTGTCACATGCGCTTTGCAGGTCAACTTCCGTTACCGGTTGAGTCTGAAGGTGAAACACATCAAGCTCCTGATCATGCAGATGTACATATGCCATACCTGATCTAGGAGTTGAGGTCTGGCAAAAACTATAGCGATCTATTTATTAGTAGATCGCTTTTTGCTTTATGTACGGTATCACGACTATAATAATAGATATGAATGAAGTTGAAGAGATAAAAAATAAACTTGATATCGTGGAGGTGGTGAGTGGCTATATACCATTGAAGCAAGCGGGGAGTAATTGGAAGGGGTTGAGCCCGTTTAAGACTGAAAAAACTCCCAGCTTTATGGTAAGTAGCGATAAAGGGATATGGCACGATTTTAGCTCTGGCCAGGGTGGTGATATGTTTTCTTTTGTAATGCTAATGGAGGGCATTGAGTTTTATGAAGCATTAGAAATGCTTGCCAAAAAAGCTGGTATTGAGCTCAAGCCGCGCAGTCAAAAAGATCAAAAACAGGGTGAATCCAAAACCCGTATATATGATGCGCTTGAGCAAGCGATGAAGTATTATCATCTTGCTCTCTCAAAGAGCCCAGAAGCACTGAGGTATTTTCGAGAGGTAAGAAAGCTCAAGCCAGAGGTTATTAAGACTTTTCGGTTAGGATACAGTCCAGATTCATGGGAGGCATTAAGTACCTATTTGCTGCATAAAGGCTTTACCAAGCGAGAGCTACAAGATGCAGGCTTAGCTCGACAGAAGGCCGGACGAGACAACGTATATGACTTGTTTCGAGACAGAATGATGTTTCCGGTGTTCGATACTCAAGCACGAGTAATAGGCTTTTCTGCTCGAGTACTCAAAGATGAGCCAGATAGTGCCAAGTATATTAATACCCCAGAATCACCTGTGTACCACAAGAGTACTGCTATTTATGGTCTTATGCAGGCCAAGGAGTCAATTCGTAAGCTGGACGAAGTAATCGTGGTAGAGGGCAATATGGATGTACTGGCACTAGCCAATGCAGGGTACACCAATGCGGTAGCAGCAAGTGGGACAGCACTTACCTTTGAACAATTGCGTATTTTGTCGCGACTTACCAAGAATATCAAACTGTGTTTTGATCAAGATGAAGCGGGCGTCAAGGCTACGCAACGAGCACTTGAGATAGCCGCAGGTCTTGACGTGAAGCTTATGGTGATAAGCTATGCAGATGCTAAAGATCCAGATGAGTTAGTCTCAAAAGACCCTAAGGCTTGGCAAAAGGCAGTAAAAAATGCACAGTATGCACCAGATTATATTTTTTCACAGGCCAAAGAATATTATGATACCAAGTCTGCCAATGGTAAGAAGAATTTTGCGGCCTTTGTATTGCCAACTATTGCTGGACTTGATGATGATATCGAGAAAAATCACTACACCAAAAAACTCGCTCAACTAGTTGATGTACCAGAAGAGACTCTATTTAAGAAACTAGATGCTGGCCTTGAGCGAAAGCCAATTACTGTAGTAAGCTCAGTAGATATTACGCCAGCTGTTAAAGAAAAACGTCAGCTTACTCGGGCTGAAAAGATTGAAAAAATTACTCTAGAGCTGATGTTTGCCTGTCTGCCTGCACGTGATGCCCTGCATGATGTGGATTATGAGAATATCTCGCAGCTCCACAAGCCTATCTTTGAAGCTTTGCGAGACAATAAGAAATTGGATAGTGTACAGATAGCAAAACTCTTGCCGAAATTTTCTGAGTATGTTAAGATACTTTCATTACGGGGAGAACACGTGTACGCTGATTTATCAGAACACGACGCACGGCTCGAAGCCTTTACCCAAATCCATAGACTAAACAAAATAGTTAGAGAAAAAAACAAACGTCAACTTACCAGGGCAATCTCAGAAGCTGAGGAAAGTGGAGATACCACGCAAGTCAAAAAGTTATTAACTACCTATCAGGCCTTATTAAACGAGGAGTAAACAATATGCCAAAAAAACCTGCCCCCGCCCTTTCAGAAGAAGAACAGACTTTAGTAACTGCTATTGAAAAGCTAGTAGCCAAAGGTCGTCAGAAGGGTTTTGTTACCCAGCAAGAAATTATGTCAGATATTCCTGATGCCGAAAATAATATTGAAGGCCTCGATGATCTATACTCAGCACTTATAGACCAGGGTGTAGAAGTAGTTGATCAAAAAGACAAGATGATCTGGCAAACTGAGCCAGAAGAAGATATTGAAAACGCTGCAAGCGATGATTATATAAAAGACATTGCTGATGATTCAGTAAGACTGTATCTACGTGAGATTGGTAAAATTCCTCTTATTACTGCTGAAGAAGAAGTGTCACTTGCCAAACGTATCGAAAAAGGCGACAAGGCTGCTAAAGATGCTCTTGCAGAAGCCAACCTTCGTCTAGTTGTAAGTATTGCCAAGAAATATATTGGACGTGGTCTTGATTTACTAGATTTAATTGAGGAAGGTAATACTGGTCTTCTTAGGGCTGTAGAAAAATTTGATTATACTCGAGGATTTAAGTTTAGTACCTACGCCACATGGTGGATTCGTCAGGCTATTACTCGTGCTATTGCTGACCAAGCCAGAGTCATTAGAATACCTGTGCACATGGTAGAAACGATCAACAAACTTATTCGTACTCAGCGTCGACTCACAACTGAACTTGGCAGAGAGCCATTACCAGAAGAAATTGGTAAAGAAATGGAAATTGACGTTGAGAAAGTAAATCACATCTTAAAAATCTCTCAAGATACCACCAGCCTTGATGCTACAGTTGGTGAAGATGAAGACAGTAGTCTTGGTGATTTTATTGAGGACCAAGATACAGTTACTCCACATGAGGCTGCTACTTTCGAGCTACTTAAAGAACATATTGATGAAACACTCAGTATGCTCACACCTCGCGAGCAAAAAATATTACGCATGCGGTTTGGTCTAGATGATGGCCGTAGTCATACGCTTGAAGAAGTGGGGCAAGAATTTGGGGTGACTCGTGAGCGTATTCGTCAGATTGAAGCCAAGGCACTTACTAAGCTTCGTAAGCACAAAGACTCTAAGCGACTCAAAGATTACATTCAATAGCTGTATTGATTAAAAAAGACCCTCGTGGGTCTTTTTTAATATTCTATTGTTGGTGTTCTTGATTGTGTAGGTCTGTAAGTATTTGCACTTCATTTGGTGTTAATGCTTCACCCGTTGATTGCTTACGCTTAGCTTCAAGTACTGCACGGGTATGAGCTATACTTTCGCGGCCGTTTTTTTTGGTAGCTTCACTGAGTTTCCAATCTGGTTCAGGGTCTTTTGGTGGCTGATTGGCAAGAATGCGTAGCATGGCCTGCCTACTTTCTTCTGAAGGTAGCTCGCTTTGATATCCAAGATCTTTTCGTACTTCGTTCATATGGTATATTATAGCAAATAAAAAATGCTGGTTTCTTTAAGGTAGAAACCAGCAAAGACCTTATTTCTCAGAATGTTACATGATCAGATCTTCGGCGAGCTCGCGTCCATCAAAACGTTCTTGGAGCGTCATAAGCGGAATCACGTAATCACCATTGGGAGCAGAAGCGCGATTGTCGTGAAATCCAGCAATGCTGGTGGGGATCCACCAGTCTGAACGCCCAAAGTTGACCTCGTGCTTGAGTGTCAAACCGGCAACTCCATAAGCCACCTTGAAATCTCGATCGATAGGTGCGCCCAATTCAGGGACTGTCCCATCATGACCGTCAAGGCCGGGGCAAAAAATGACATCGTCATTGTCTGGCACATAGCTCACCACAATTGGGTGGCTAGGGTGTACCGAACCGTCGAAGCACGCCAACAAAAAGGTGTAATCAGGAAACTGCTGTCCATACCAGCCCACCAGGGCTTCGAGCTGGGGAGTGATTCGCGGACGCCTGTTGGTAGGTACCTGGTCAAGTACATTGAGCATGTTCTTGGCGTAGTCGGCAAGAACCACATGGTAGTCGCCATACTCTTCAACATGGGCGGATTCTAAGTGACTGCCTCTGCCCCTAAAGACTGGAGGGGTTGGCCCTAGCGTATCCAGGCCAGCAGTGATGCTGGCCATAAGACCCTTGGAACTTGTTGCTCCCTGCAGCAGCTCTGGGACTGCTTGAGAAGGGAAGTGCAAGATCATGCAGTTGGGCTCGGCCGAAAGATTCTTTGCCCTGTTTTGATACCCAGTAACGTGCACTGGTTGACCACCATCGATGTGGGTAGTTACCAGGCTATACACCTGGGTACGGTCGATCTGCGCTTGGGCAGTAGTGACACACATAGTGATACGATCCTTTTGGTTGTGGCTGGTAGGTGCTCGGTTGTGGATTTCACGCCCGACAGCCAACTCCATTTATTAGAGCTGAGTGTCGAAAGTGAAAATGTGTTACCGGGGTAGTCACTTCACGAATGTGAGTGTGACTACCCCGGCGGTTACCTAGAAACTTATGAGAGTGAAGTTTTTCCGCTGGCTTGAGCATCGGTTTTATCAATTTCACCAAGTGCCGCAGAACGACTGTTGATTGCATCTGCTGCATCACGAGTGAGCACCTGAATGCTTTCAATTGAGTGTGTAACAACCAGACTCAGATCATCAGTGTTGTTGTAGTTGTTGACTTGCTGATCAATCTGATCAAGTAGTGACTCAATTAGCTCGCGTTGTTCAATCACTCCAATATCGTTTTGCTGTGAAAGCGGTAATGCATCAATCTGAGTGAGAGCAGCACGTAGCTTGGCATCACTACTTGCAAGTCCAATAGCTTCAAGTACTTTGCTGTGGGTCTTGTCTTTGCTGAGCTTACGCTGCAATGGTAGAACCGTCACGAAGTACAGGGGCGAAATTTGCTTGCTGAGTCGGCGATATATATCAGCTTGTGATCCACCGTCATACTGCCAGTCTAGCAGACTGGCACGGTAGTTGTGGTCATGGCTATCTCGACGCACAGCGAACATCATCGCACCAATGGTGCTACCACTATAGACGAACGCCAGCCAAAGCAAGGTATTCATGTCGAAGGGCGTAAAATGCCAAGATGTGTCACCAACGGTGGCTTCTTCTTGGCCCAATACAGTGGAAAGGTTACCCTGCTTGATCTGTAGGAGCTTTGTTTTCATATCGCTACTTAGTGAGCCACAGACGGTGCATTGCTGCCCGGTGTTATCAAAAGGCACAAATCCAAGCTCAGATTCAATGCCACCAAAGGCGTTTGGCCCAGCCCGAAACTCTTCAATTTCTTGGGGGAGTGCTGTGGCCCTGGTGTCGGGGTCTCCAAGCTTATTGCGCAAAGTGATAGCAAAGCTATTTTTGACGTTACTGGCATTTGGTGCCTTTTGATGAGCAACAATCTGCCAGAACTCGTTACGTTTGGCAACCATCTCGGCTTGGTTGCTTGCAGTGTGGTGATCGAACGCTTGCTTCATACCACTCATGGTGGTGAGCGCAAGCACGACTGCCACAATGCCACCAAGTACGCGGGCTTGCAAGCTCGCAATGCGCTTGTGGCGCTGGGTAGACGAATTCATGTCTCCTCATTTTCTCTAGGTTTGTGAAGTTACTACTAGTGAGACTAGCCGGGTAATATTCCCGTGAAAATCATATTATGCACATAACTTTCACGGAAATGTTAGGCCAAGAAGGTGGGGGAGAGGTGTAACCCTCTACCGCCCACCTTCTTGGCGATGAACTAGGAGAAAAGCCTACTCTTTAAAGTAGGTATTACTTGTGCTTACGGTGTGGTAGTGGGCGGGTTGACCTGCACGTTGGTGTTGCCCTGCTGATGCTTGGCAGCTTCCTCTTCAGCACAGGTATAGCCTGCTTGTTCCTTCTTGACGATGCAGGATTGGTTGTCAATCTGAGCCTGGACTCGTGCTGTTTCCAGCTGTTCCAAAAGTTGAGCTCGTTTGTCAGCCTCCTTGGCGTTGGCCAGCTCGGTTTCGAGTCGACGCAGATTGTCTTCACTTTCCTTGGCGGCTGTCTTTTTGGCAATGATGTCGTCATTGATTCTCGATTGTTCCTCGAGATTCTTGGCTTCATCACGCTGTACGTCGAGCGCCTTGCGATCATCCATGGCTTTCTTATCCAAAAGTGTGATGTCGTCAATCTGAATGTCGATTGGCGGACACACATCTGGCTTGGTTGGATCGTAGCCAACACCACAGAAGAAATCATCACCCAGCTTGCTTCGAAGCTCATCGCTGAATGCCTTGCCGATGTCGGTTTCGAGTTGCTTGCGAGTGAGGGCTTCTGGCTTCACATCGGGCGCGAGTAGACCATTGTTATCGGCGTTGACAGGGTAGTTGTAGACCATGTACGGCCAGTCGTAGCGTTGCCACAGGGGCTCGGCTACGCGCTGGATGTTACTGCCAAAGTTCTCGTTGAGCCACACTGCCCACTCGGTGAGAGCACGACGGTTTGGTTGATTAGCATCGCCCTGTGCTAGTCGGGCGTTGAATTGCAAATCACCATCGTTGTTGCCATCGTTGCGCTTGCCGTGACGCAACACCCACTGACAGATCTTGGTCTGGTTGAACTTGAAGCGGACATGAACGACCGCCAATGTGTCTTTATAGCCAATCGACCGACCCTTGACGTAGTCAGGTGCGCCATCGTCGGCGATGCTGCGGTTGGGGTCGATGTTGTAGAACCTGTCAGAGGTTGGGACCGTGTAGATGACTGTGTCATCAGGCTGATCGATTTCACCAGACCCTGGAGGAAGTTCCTTGTCGATCTTGCCGGTCTTGGTATTGATAGCGCACTTGTACGCATCACTACTGCTGTACGTCTTGCTACAGCTGGTGAGCAAGCCTGCAAACAGCAGGATCGCGACCATGATGAACGCAAAGCGTCCAAACTTGTGTTGGTGTTTGTGCACCTTTTCTCCTCAATTTGAAATTGCAACTGAACTTTTGGCGGGTTGCCAGCGTGTCAGTCATGATTACGCTCGGTTGTTTTCACGCCCGACAATCAATATGGTATTTACAATATGGATTGTCGAGTAAGAAATTAGGGGTGGGAGCCCCAGACTTTTAGGGTCCCGGGCTCCCTGTGAGGAAGGTACTACTTGCCGTCTTTGACTTCGATTTTTGCACCCGAGGGTAGATCATCGATGTCAGAGACCATTGGGGTTTCACTGACCTTGACGGCAAAGGGGAACACATCGACGTGGTCTTCAGAGTAGATCGCAACCTGGTCTCCGTTCTTACGAACGCAGATCACCCAAGTTGCTTGGGTCTGAACACCATCGGTGAACAAGCCGTTAGGCTCTGCTTGCGAAATATTTCCGCCAGCTCCATCTTTTTGCACAGGGTTGCTCACATTCACGCCGTAGGGCAGGCCGTAGCCTTTGCTCGGACAAGTGAATAGCAACTTACCATAGGTCATCACCAGGGTAGTAGTGTCGATGGACTTGTTGCGCATGATGTACAGCTGAATGGCTTCATCGAGTTCGCGAGAAGTTTTGAAAGAAGGTAGTGGGGTGTTCTTCCGCATCTCGTTTAGAGCTTGCTCTTGCGCATTTCGATCGCGATCTTCTTGTGAGTCACCAAGGCAGCCTGTCGTCATTGCAAGACAGGCCAAGGCGACTACAACTGCAACAAGTTTTCTGTGGGTGGACAATCTGGTTCCTTTCATCGGTGATACTCGGTGAGGAGCTCACGCACTTGTTGGGGTACATCATCGGGGTTGAGCTGATTCATTTTCTGCTCTATGGTGTCGAGGCCCGCTTTGATCTGGGCTTCTTTACCACTCTTGGCTTCGGCCTTCTGGGGGTCTTCGCCATAAGCCTTGATATCGGCCTCAAGCCTGCGGATCTCATGAACTTCGTCGGTTAGTACAGACTGTTGAGCCTGAATGTAGCCGCGATCGTTCTGGATTGATTGCCTCTCATTCTCATGCTGCCAAGGTAGCGATTTCTGCCAAACGGCAGCACCAACACCAAAGAGCAACAGGAGAGCGGCACCGCCGCACAGAATGAGCCAAAACAGGCTCAATCCGTCCTTCACGTCGTCATCGTAATACGACATTCTTACCTTCCTTATTGTGAGGTTCTGCTGTCTTTGGCTTTATGGTCAGCGCGACAGATGAGTGCGCTCGGGTTGGTTACCGACCCCTTATCTGTTTCTAGATGAGAGGTTGATTACCAACAGGTTAAAATTAGATAGCTATATTAGCATAAATATCATAAATAGTCAATAATATTTCATGTGTTGGGCCCGTTTACTAACGGTTTCCTTAAAGTAAGTGCTATTGCTAGCGTTAGTTGACTAATTAGATTGCTCCTCGCACTTTTCGTAGCCCAGACGGGCCATGTTGGCAGCAAAATTGCCCTGTTGGGCACGGTATTCAGTGCCGCCGTACTGATATTGTTCGGCGTAGTAATGTAGTGCATCAGCTTCAAAGAGTGGTGCTGTTGCACAACTCACCTCAATGGGTGCAGGGTTTTCTGTAGGAATTTCCTGATCTTGGAAATTATTGCGCCCAAGCATCAAAACAATCATGGTGCCAATTGCACAAATTACCACAATGGCCATAATTATCTTGTCGTGAGGAAGTTCCTTTTTGGTGCTAATAGTACTCACATTTCTCCTCTAAGGTACTTCGCTTTTGAAGCGAATCGAATTGGTGATTCCAATCCGACTTCTGTCTCTTTTAAGGACAGGTGTCGAATAAGAACTAATGGCAACTCAGAACGGGTTGCCTTCGCCCGGGATACACTTTCATATCCGGCACAAGTTCTCGGGCTTGTGTCGAAGTAAAGTAGGGAGCGGGTCGAGAAAATCCGACTCCCATTCAATCTCTTATTGCCTAAAGATTGTATGGGGCCAGATATTTCTCGATTCATATGTCTTCAAAAACTGTGTTGTTTTGTGTACTGGGCTCTTGAAGATTTACGAGTGTTCGCATGAACGCTTACTTGTCTTATGTACTACTTTTTAAGTATGCATAGAATTATAGTCTTAGTTAGTATAAAAGTCAATATCGTAATGTAATATATTGTGTTGTATCTGTAAATATAGCTACAAATTGTCATTATAATATTGACAACTGGCTTTAGAGTATGCTATACTGAAGCTATATGAACAAAGAAATACTACAAGGAATAGGCCTTACCGAGCCCCAAGCAAATGCTTATTTGGCCTTACTTGAGGCCGGGGATCATACACCTGCAGACTTGGCTCAAGAGATAGGCGAGACGCGAACTAACACCTATGCAATACTTGCTAAGCTAGAAAAATCAGGCTTAGTTACAAGGGATGCTACTAAGAAGAATCTGAGCTATAAGCCATCACATCCGGTCAATCTTGAGGCTTATGTAGAGCGACGTCGAAATAAGATTCTTAACTGGGAATATAAGCTCAATAGTATTATGCCCAATATGGTAAAAACGTACTTCGCTACCACTGAGCAACCAGAGGTACGGTTCTTTCAGGGTAAAGATGCCCTTGAGCATATATATGATGACATTCTCGATACTAATCAAGATTTTCACCTCATAATGACGCCAACTCAGCATGATTATATGGGTGATAATTTTTTGGATGATTTTATTAAGAGCAGAGCAAAGAAGAAGATAAAAGTAGATGCTCTTACTCCAGATACACCCCAGGCTAATCATAATAAATCAATAGACAAAAAGATGCTATTGACCCGTACGTTTTATGACCCAGAGGCCTTTGCTATGCCGGTAGAGATAAATATATATGGTGACAAGGTAGCGTATTTGAGCTTTGGCGATGAAGTACTTGGTACGATTATTCACAGTCCACAGATTGCTCAAGCCATGCGCGATCTGTTTAATAT
Source organism: uncultured Candidatus Saccharibacteria bacterium (assembly GCA_964397085.1). GTDB lineage: Bacteria > Patescibacteriota > Saccharimonadia > CAILAD01 > BJGX01 > CAILAD01. Next base: position 24,079 of record CAYNHH010000001.1, on the reverse strand, counting down.
GATTAAGCTAGCTTCATCTGTGGCGAAATGAGATAATCAACAGTATGAGTACAAGAAAAAAATTAGTTGTTTTTGATGGCCACGCCCTAGTACATAGAGGGTTTCATGCTATTCCTCATCTTACTACCAAAGACGGTACTCCTACCAATGCGGTGTATGGCTTTACAATGATGATGCTACTGGCCTTGCGTGAGCTCAAGCCAGATTATGCCATAGTGGCCTGGGATGCGCCTGGTAAGACGTTTCGGCACGATCAATTCACCGATTACAAAGCTACGCGCAAAAAGGCGCCAGACGAGCTGTACGCGCAAATGCCACTTACAAAAGAGCTGGTTGCGGCCTTCAATATTCCGTTGATTGAAGCAAAGGGTTTTGAGGCTGACGATGTAATAGGTACACTTACCAAGACCTATGAGAAAACTCTCGATGTCGTGGTGGTGACAGGTGACATGGATGAATTGCAGCTGGTATCTGATCATGTGGAGGTATATACCATGCGCAAAGGTTTTACTGACACCTTCATCTATGACACTGCAGCAGTAGTAGACAAGTATGGCGTCACTCCAGAAGAATTTATCGTATACAAGGCTCTAAAAGGTGATACCAGTGACAATATTCCGGGTGTGGCAGGTATAGGTGACAAAGGAGCCACTGAGTTGGTGGCTGAGTACAAGACGCTCGATAACATGTATGCCAATCTCGATGTAATTAAGCCAGCACTAGCTAAAAAACTTGAGGCCAGCAAAGATAACGCCTACTTGAGCCTTGATCTGTCTACTATCAAAAGAGATGTACAATTTGAATTTAAATTGCAAGATGCGGTACTACATGAGTATGACAGAAAGAAGGTTTTTGACCTGTTTCATGAGCTCGAGTTTAAGAGCCTTTTGAGTAAGCTACCAGCGCACATGTTGACAGAAGATTCTCAGAATGAAGATCAAACTACTACTGAAGATATAGATGAGAGTATTGAGCTTGATCGTGATCACCTCAAGAAGGCTAAATATCATCTGGTGAATACCGAAAAAGGTTTGCAGGAACTAATTGTAAATCTTAAGAAACAGACTGTTTTCTCTATTGATACCGAGACAACAAGTGTGGATACAATGGTGGCTCAACTTGTAGGGATATCGATTTGTTTTGCAGAAGGTGTGGCTTACTACATACCTGTAGGTCATACGATTTCTCCCGATCTTCAATCTCAGGAAACTTCGGCGTCAGAAGTTTCGGGTCGCGTTCAAGGTAGGAATTCTACCTCTCACTTGCAATCCTCGCTTCTTCCTGGAATTTCCTCTGAGCTTGAAGATCTTAACCTAAAACTCGCTCCGGGTCAGTTGGCAAGCGAGTATGTATTAGAGCAACTCAAACCTGTCTTAGAAGATGTTAAGATTGGCAAGATTGGGCACAATATCAAATACGATTACCAGATATTCAAACGTGCTGGAGTAACGCTACAAAAGATCATCTTCGATACGATGATTGCGGCGTTTTTGATCAATCCTATTGGTAGAGCCCAAAGCCTAAGTGAGCTAGCTTACAGTGAGCTGGGCATTAGTATGATAGATATTGAAGAATTGATAGGTAAGAAGGGCAAGGGTCAGCAGACTTTTGATGTAGTTGACATCGAGAAAGCTACGCAATATGCGGCTGAAGATGCTGATATAGCCTGGAGATTGTACAATAAATTAGCTCAAGCATTACAGACTGAGCCAATAGGTACAAAAAAACTCTCAGAAATGGCCGAAAAGCTGGAGTGGCCACTTATAGAAGTACTTGGTGATATGGAGCTGCAGGGTGTTACTCTGGATGTGCAGTTTTTGGAAAAACTCCAAAAAGAGTTTACTATTCGACTTGATAAGATTCGCTCTGCGATATGGAAACATGCAGGCAGAGAGTTTAATATTAGCTCAACTCAACAGCTCAAGGTCATACTCTTTGATGAGCTCAAGATAGACACTACAGGGCTTAAAAAGATCAAGACTGGGGTCAGTACTGCAGCTGGAGAGCTAGAAAAGCTTAAGGGTAAGCACCCTATTGTTGATGAGCTGTTTGAATACCGTGAGCTGACCAAGCTAATGAGTACATATGTAGAGGCTTTGCCTCGTCTGGTAGCTACAGACGGCAAAATTCACACTAGCTACAATCAGACCATTGCTCAGACAGGACGTCTCAGTAGTACCAACCCCAACTTGCAGAATATTCCGGTACGTACTGAGGTAGGCAAGCAGATACGTAAGGCATTTGTGGCTGACACAGGTAATGTGTTTGTGAGTGCTGATTATAGTCAGATTGAGCTACGACTAGCCGCTGCGCTTGCTAATGACGAGCCAATGATCAAGGCATTTAAAGATGGTGCAGACATTCATACACTTACTAGCGCAGAGATGTTTGGCATCAAGCCAAATGAAGTGACACCAGAGCAACGGTATGCTGCTAAGGCTATCAACTTTGGTGTGTTGTACGGTATGAATACCCATGGTCTCTCGGTAGCCACAGGGTTTGACTACGCACAATCAAAGGACTTCATCGATAGGTATTTCGAGCTTCGTAAGGGTGTGGCGGACTACATAGCAAGTATCAAGAAGATGGCCCATGACAAAGGCTATACTGAAACTATCTTTGGCAGACGACGTCCTTGCCCAGATGTACTCTCAAGTAATTATATGATTCGCTCGGCTGCAGAACGTGCCGCTGTAAATATGCCTTTGCAAGGTACTGCTGCAGACATGATGAAGCTCGCAATGGTACACATTCATAAGAAGTTACCAGATGGTGCCAAGCTGATATTGCAAATACATGATGAACTCATCGTAGAGTGTAAAGCAGAGCAAGCTGAGGCTGTTGCTCAGCTGGTATCTACAGAGATGGTAGCTGTACATAGTTTTGCAGTACCAATTGAAGTAGGCATAAAGACTGGTACTAGCTGGGGCGATCTAGACTAAAAACTTGGGTAAAGTAAGGCCCCGATCTCGTGAGAGATCGGGGCGGGGTGGACAGGGACTATTCGGTACTACTTTTGCTCTACTTCAGATCAAGCCAGACCAGGGTCTGATCACTTGCCGGTTCGACACCCACGGCCTCGAGCTTGAAGCTCGTGGCGCGACCCTTGGTGTTGCGCGGGTCGATGAGGGCTTCGAAGGTGACATGTTCACCTGGATTCAAGTACGCACGTCGTTCGTTGGGACGGGTGACGTGCGTCCAGTGGACTCGAGCCATACCTTCGTTGGTACGGATCATCCCGAACCCTTGTGCGAAGTTGAACCAGCCAACCTCACCAACTCCTGCTGGTAGTTCGGCTGGCACTGGCACGTCCTGGTAGATGTAGCTTGGCAAAGGTGTCACATCATCCATGAACTCGCTGAGCAGACGCATCATCTGTGGCCAGCTGTCGAAACGTTCGATCTTGAGCGTGCCGTCGAGCTGGTACATCTGCTCTTCATACGTCACCTGGTGGGTGACGAAGAAGTGACCATGCTGACTGATCAGCGCGATCTCGTGCATCTGCACGATACCGTCTTCCAGCACGATGATGCGCATGACGTTCTCGGGGTACTCCGTGTGGAAGTGCCCGTCGAGGGACGTCTTGATCGTCACCTTGGTGGCGAAGACCCGAGACTCCTTGCTGACATTCTTGGCGAGCGCAACATCCTTCTTGTTGTCCACCCTGATGGCGTGGACGTTGTCGGGCACGTCACTGACGCGCAGCACGAAGCTGCTCCCGGCGATCTCACCGAGATAACCGTCTTGCGGGATCTCGATGTCCTTGCCATCCAACTTCAGGGCGAGGTTGAACAGGTCGGTTGCGGTGAACTGCGTGGTGAGGGTCATGTGACCTCTCCTTCTGTAGATTGGCAGACTGTAGGTACTGCGATAGATATTAGCATAAAAATGCTAAAAAGTCAATAACTTTCTTGATTTGCAAGGGTATATAAAATTGTCCCAAAACACGAGGCTTTGGGACAATTGGTAGAGCAATCACTTTTGCTCAATCACTCTTTGTTTTCTTGCGTGTACTTGATCATCAAGAAGATACTGATAATGGGGCACATAAGGAACAGTAGTGCGCAAAGCAAGATCTTGTGAATGGGTACGCCTGCGCGGTGCATCCAGATGAAACAGGGGATAGCTACAAGCGCGATAATTGCATAAGCAACAAGGTAATTTGCTGGGGTGTAGCTGGCTGCTTGAGTTGCAAAGATCATTTTTCTCCCTAGGCGAGAGGAATATTTCCAGGTGTGATAATACTTTGAAAATAGCAAAATGTCAATGATATATAGTGATTGATAAGGTATAATATTCAGTATGGAATCAATGTCTTATCGACCAGAAAAAGCCGAAACTGAAGCATATATAGAGTGGGAACAGGCAGTACTTGCTGGAGAAATTATACAATCTCATGGCTATGAGGCAGTCATAATTGGTGGAGCGGTGCGTGACTTACTCCTTGGCAGAATACCGAAAGATTTTGACCTCGCCACTAATGCCCGGCAAGAACATATTGAGGCTATGCACGGCTTTGATAGATCAGAGTTTCATGATACTGCACAGGCTTATGGCGTTACACGTGTACGAATTGGGGTGGTAGTGATGGAAGTAGCGAGCTACCGCAAAGATGTGGATGCTCATCTGGGCAGAGCAGAGACTAAGGTAGAACTTGATGCATCGTTAGAGGATGATTTGGCTCGTAGAGACTTTACTATCAATGCTTTGGCATTAGACCCTGTTACCTGGCAACTTATGCATACTGGCGAGAGTCTTGATGATTTGGATAATAAAATAATTCGTTTTGTAGGTGATGGAGCAGAACGGATACATGAAGATCCTTTGCGTATATTGCGAGCGGTACGGTTCAAGAATCGATTTGGCTTTGCCTATGAAGCTCAAACTCACCTTGATCTGAAAACAGCCGTCAAAAGTGGTGAAATTGACTCAATTTCTGGAGAACGATTACAGGGGGAGCTTACAGCGTTATTTAAGACTGCAGGGTCTCGACGCCAAGCTATTGAAGATCTTGATGAACTAGGCATCTTGGACGTATTATTGCCTGATCTGGTGGCAGGTAAGGGAGTAGAGCAAGGGCCTGAGTTTCATGCTGAGGGTGATGTATGGGAGCATCAACTGCTCATTATGGAGGCGTTACCTCGTGATGCTAGTGCCGAGCTTATTTGGGCGACCTTACTTCACGATATAGGTAAGCCACACAAGCAGAAAATGCCAGATGAAGAAAGTGACCGCATTACATTTTATGGTCATGATGTTACTAGTGCGGAGCTGGCGCGACCAATACTCAATAGGCTTCGGTTTTCAAATGAGCAAAAAGACAAGATACTCTGGCTCATAGAGCATCATATCAATATTTCTCAACTACCTAAGATGAAGCTGAGTAATCAGAAGAAAATGATGAATCATCCGGCATTTGCTGATTTAGTTGAGCTACATAGGGCTGATGGCGAGGCTAGCTGGCGTACTTTGCCAGATGGCAGTATAAGTAAAGAAAAGCCGGAATTCCCGACTATTATTAAGCTATGGCATGAGCATTTGAGTCAGTCTATTGAGCAACAGTACCCGAGCGTGAAGCGTGATTTGCAGCTAGATGGCAAAGTGGTTTGTGAAATGATACCAGATTTTACCAAGGCAGATGGACCGTTAGTAGGTAAAATTATGTTAGAGCTTGAGGAGCTGTATGCTAATCAACAGATTTCTACTCGCGAAGAAGCGCTAGAGATCGCCCAACAGAGAATTGCTAAAGCTAAATAAAAAAATCCCACCCCAGTTGCCCGGGGTGGGTGAGAACTTACCAAGTATAAGACTTGGTAAGTTCAGAAAACTCTGGTGGCAGCTCTTCGAGCCATTTACCAGAGGTAACGAACGTGTAAATGAGCCACAACAGCCAGCCTACGCGGCCGTTGCCGTCCTCGAAAGGACGGATTTTCTCGAAGTGGATATAGGCGCCATCAGCGTCTTCAAAGCGCTGCTCGGCAAAGATCTCGCAATACGACTCCATAGCCCTTGGTAGGTGCTGAGGAGCTGTTGCGAAGCTGAGGTCTGCAAAACTCGCCACGGTCTGTCGCCAGCCCTTGGTGTTGTGCTTGGGCTTGACGAGTAGACCGAGAAGAAGAATCAACTCTTGCACCATAGTGGCTGTCACTGGCTCATCATGCCAGTGCAGGGCAGTCACCTTGGCACAGATGAGTGCTGAGGTGAGACCCTCGATGCTCTCTGCCGTGACGTCATCTTGCGCTTCGCACTCATCTAGCACTAGCACAAGCTCACGCGGGGAGAGCTGGGTGTCGAGCTTTGGATACATCACTCCTGCTTTCTATAGGTAGTGGGGGTGGTCACGGATTGCGGCGAGCACGATCGAGATCTCGGTTGAGATCTCTGATGCGCTCACGGGAACGAGCATTGCGTCGCACGAGCACCGCGAGCGCGGCAACCAACAGCGCGAGTACAGCAACGAAGATGACATAACCAAAGATATGCGACACGATTGCGAGCACGAACACTCCGGCCGCCAGGCCGAAGATCAGCTTGAGTAGGTTGTCGAATCCCTTTTGCATTATTTATCTCCCTTGGGTAGATTCTACGGTTTCGATAAACGGTGTCACATTGACGCGATGCACCGGGTAGTAGCGACTCAAGGCACGGTTGATCTTGTCGAAAGCAACCGGGTTCATAGAGTGCACCACAATACGGTCAAACTCACATCCACGCTCAAAGAAGGCTTCTTCTTGAAGCCAATCAACCAGACGCATGATGTCTTCGTCTGGTCCTAGGTCGTGATCAAGCCACAGCTCGCGCACGGTAGGGTGGTCTTTGAGGTAATATATTGCTTCACTGCATGTCTGTACGTGCCACGCATCTTTGAGATTGAGCGTGCGTTCATCGTCTACGACCAAGATGGTCATTCTCATCCTCCCGTGATTACTCTGATGATTGTCGGCCCAACGATTGAACCGATTATAACCCCTATGGCTATGAAAACTGAATTTTGCAGGCGCTCTTTCTTTTCCCATTCTGGAAAAAACAATAATGAGAGCAAGTACATACTGCCAACGTGACATCCGAAGTAGAAAGCAAATGCCACTAGCAACAACATCAAGATGATGAGCAGAGAAAGCATCTTTACCCCTTTTTAATGTGCGGGCGAACTAACAAATATTAGCATAAATTGCATCAAAAGTCAATCTGATTGTCTTCAAGAGACGTTAACTAACTATTTCGGGTATAATACTACTATGCCAGAGTTGCCAGAGGTAGAGACAGTTAGACTTGGATTGCAACGCTTTTTACCGGGCCTACAAGTAAAAAGCGTGGTTTTTGATTGGCCAAAGGGCTTTCCTAACAGCCAAGAACTGGTCAATACAACGTTGATTGGTGCAAAAGTAGAGGCAGTAAATCGTCGGGGTAAAGTGATAATTATCCCTTTATCATCTGGCTACAGCCTACTTATACATCTCAAAATGACCGGCCAACTAGTGTTTGATAATGGCACGCAACATTTTGGTGCAGGCCACCCCAACGATAGCCTTATAAGTAAGCTACCAGATCGATCTACGCGCGTTACGCTTACTTTTGCTAATGGCGCCAAACTGTACTTTAACGACCAACGAAAGTTTGGCTGGGTAAAGCTAGAAAAATCTCAAGACCTCTATACTTCCAATCTGTTCTTGAGTAAGTTGGGTCCAGAACCACTGAGTGATGCGTACACTTTTGAACAATTTCGTGATGCAGTGAAGCGACGGAGTAAAACCAGCATCAAAGCCGCAATTCTTGACCAGACAGTGGTGGCAGGAGTAGGTAATATTTACGCAGATGAAGGGTTATATGCGGCTAGAATTCACCCTGCCACAAAAGTCCAAGATGTGAGTATAGTGAAGCTCAAGCGGCTTTACACGGCACTACGTGAGGTGATGAGTCTGAGTATAGAGCTAGGTGGCTCTTCAGATAGAAATTATGTAGATGCTGAGGGCAAAAAGGGCAGTTATCTTACTTTTGCCAAGGTTTTTAGACGAGAAGGACAGACTTGCCCGGTGTGTGGTAGTGAGATCAAAAAAATACGAGTTGCCGGGCGTGGCACGCACGTTTGCCCAAAGTGTCAGAAGATAGTGAAGGCAAAGCCATGATATTTTACTTCTATGGTGATAATAGCTATGCAATAGCCAAACAAGTGGCCAAAATCAAACAGAGTTATATTGGCAAGACGGGTAGTGATGCAGATATGGATGTCTTTGAGATGAGTGAGCGTACCCTTAGCGATCTACTCAATGCCTTGGCTGTGGTACCTATGTTTGTAAGTAGCCGTTTGCTGATAGTCAAAGATCTTGCTGGGCACAAGCTTCAAAAAGACAAGCTCGATGAGCTCATTTCTAGCAGTGCTGACTCTACCAATTTAGTGATAATAGATACTCAAGTAGACAAGCGTAGTGTGTACTTTAAGACTCTCTCAAAGCTCAAGAATGCCAAGAATTTTAACCTGTTGAGCCCTCATGACCTAGTGAATTGGGTCAAGAAGCTGGTACAAGAATACAGTGGCAGCATAGATAACCGTACTATAAATGTACTCATAGAAAGAGTAGGGAACGATCAATGGCAATTAGAGCAAGAAATAGCCAAGCTGTGTAATTACTCGCAAGAAATTACCGTTGCATCTATTGATGAGCTGGTGGTACCCAATTTGCATCAGACTGCTTTTATGATGATAGACTCAATTACTCGAGGAGACGTGGCAAAAGCCACTCAACTGTACAAGAATCTGAGAGTTGCCGGTGAGGCCGATCAGATGATACTAGGTGCTATTACGTATCAGTACCGCACAATGGTGCTTGCCAAAGATAATGAAACTCAAGGCAATGAGTGGCAAAAAGAACTCTCTATTAGCCCGTATGCAGCTACAAAGGCCCAAAACTTGGTGCGCAATAGAGATATGAGCCAGCTAGCGGAGGCTTATCAGTTAATAGTTGATACAGACTTTGAGGTGAAGACGGGCAGGCTAGAATCTGGAGTGGCTATGGAAATGCTCATTTACCAATTGAGCCTGTTATAAACAAAAACTCCGCCGTTCGGTGGAGTTTTTGTTTATTTCTTGGCAGTTGGTTTTTTGGGAGCGGCTTTTTTAGCTGGAGCTTTCTTGGCTACTGCTTTGGGAGCTGGCTTTTTTGCTACTTTTTTCTTAGTACCTGGCTTACCAGGGTTGTCTGTACCATATGGTTTGGCAGCAAGAGAGTTGTACTCTTTGGTGAGTCGAGACTTTTTACGGTCTGCAGTACGCTTGTGAAGTACACCTTTGCGTACAGCAAGGTCTAGCTGAGAAACAGCAGCAACAAGTGCAGCGCTGGTAACTTTACCAGTAGCAACTTCATCTTTTACCACACGAATGTGTTTTTTTACAGTAGTCTTCACACCTACATTGTATGTACGTCGTGCATCTTGCTGGCGCATACGTTTTTTGGCTGATTTGATAATTGGCATAGAGTTACTAAGATTCCTTGGTTAATAAGATTAAAGAGATTTATATTTACATTACTTTTACAAGTAAGTAAACAGAACAACGCTCATCATAGCAGATAGACACCAGATTGTAAATAGATTTATGCCTTGATATACTAACCAGTATTATGACAATGCTTGAGTCGCGAGAAACAACAGGTAGTAAATCACCAGACAGACTTCCACTACTTGATGAAGTTAATAGTGATGTTTTTACTTGGGAGGTGTCTGATATCTTTGATTCTATCAAGTCAGAGCAAGACTCTATTGCGCGGGGCGAGAGTGAACTATCTTTGGCAGAGAGAAGCTTGCCCTCTGCACGTGCAGTAGCTCTGGCCCGTACTCGAGAAAAATTTGTCAATAATGCTGAATATGCAGAGCTGGCAAATCTTGCAGATATTATAGTCTCTGCACCACAAGCTGAAATTATCCAAAAAGGCCTTGATAAGATCAATGATAGACTGACAGAACTAAGGATTAAAACTAGCAGGGGAGAAGTCCTTACTACTGACGAAAAAGCAGAAAGATCGCAACTCTTTGCCCAGAGAAAACTTGAAGTAGCAAAAATATTACCATTCAATCACAAGCTCAGAGAGCTCATTGATACTTTTGCTGATGTCGTTTCTAGAGAACAAATCGAGAATCTGTTGGAAAAAGCCATGAATGGATCGGGTGGTACGGTACGAAAGCTTGTTGCCGGTATGGGTGCCGAAGTAGCTGTGGCACGAGTAGCCCGAGCTATGTTTGGGGTAGAGAATGTGCGCCTTAGTACTCAGCCAGAAGATGCAAAAGGTATAGATATGGCGATACTTGTACGTGGAAGAGAGGTGCCTGTTGATGTCAAAACCGGTGGCAATATCGATGATACCCAGGGTAACTACAAAGAAGTCGCTGTAGAACAACGACAAATAGAGGGTTTTGATGTGAGATCAGACCAAGTGAGAGATATACAACAAAAACTGCAGGATGCAGCACGTTAGTCTGTGCATATATTGACAAAACTCTATTTGTATACTACAATCTCTTGTGCTCATAGTTCTCTAGCTTACTTCTAAAGGAGGTGAGTACGTATGCCTAGTGAGGCACATGACGAGTCGATTGATGTACCCTTTGTAGCTCAGCCTACCGCAGGTTGTGGCTTCGTTGTCCCAGAGGCATTCCTTGCAGATTTTTTTGACTCTTTGGAGTCAGAAGAAGCGCAAAAGGCCCATGTGCTCACCTGTGAGTTTTGCAGAAACAAAATTGCAGAATTTGCTTCTTCACAGCATAACTAGCGTCTTTGCTTTTACTACCCCGGTAGTAATTGCAGAGGCGCATTTTTTGTTGAAAGATATTGACAACATAGCACTGCTGTGCTAGAATACGCTTATGCAAATAGTAGAACTCGCAGCCAAGCTGCAATCTGTAGGATTCACCGACAAGCAAGCCAAAGTCTATGTAGCGGCATTGTTTTTGGGCCCTAGTGCGGTACAAAAAATTGCCGAGCAAGCTGACATTAATCGTGCCACGGCGTACGTTATTTTAGACGAACTCGCCAATATGGGCCTGGTCAGTGAATCTACACAAGGTAAAAAAACAGTTTTTGTGGCTGAGCCACCTGCGGCTATAGATCGCTATCTAGAAGCTCAAGCAAAGGCACTAAGTGCCAAAAAAGACGAGCTCAAGAGCTTACTACCTGGATTGAATGAAATGTCACGGTCTACTGACAGCGATGATGCTCCTGTGGTTCGTTTTTACAAAGGTGAAGATGGAGCACCCACGGCTCACGGATATTTTCGTCGGAAGGCAAAAGCAAACACAGTCGTATATTCTATGACGAATGTAGATGAAGTTAAGAAAATAATCCCCGATATTCTTGTTACTAATCCAAAGAGTAGAATGAAGAAAAAAATTGCTAGTAAAGTAATATATTCATTTGCTGATGGTGAACTTCCTACTAGTAGAACAGATCTACGTGAAACCTATCGCTTACCAGAAGAAGTGGAGGCAGATATAAATCTGTATGATGATGGAGTAACATTTCTTTCTTACAGAGGGAAAGATTCTGTAGGGATTATTATTGAGAGTAAAGATATTGCCAAAGCTTTGCGACAACTATTTGAACTTGCATGGAAGAACAGAAAGAAATAACTATATATATCTGTTAATAAACGTTGACAAATATTTGTAGTTATGCTATTATCTAATCGTACTGCACTCACACGTCCCTAAGGAGGTGGTGTTATGGATGGGATTTGAAATCCATCCGTTCGCCCCTCTAGGGGCGATGTGAGGTGTCTTGAGAGGGTCTCAAGACATGCAGACGCAGCAGTGCGCTCGAAGGAGTAACCACCATGGGTGGAATCTAAAGAGTGCCGTTCATCCGGCACCTAAGAAGGTCGGGAAGCCAGAAGACACCCGACGAAGCCAAAAAGTCTTCACTCGCAAAAACCTGACAGAGGAGATCCTTTGTTATCAAACGCAGTCAAGAGTGCAGCAAAAGCATCGAAGGACTTCGATGTAAATGTACTCTTCGACAAGATTGAGATCAGTGTGGCAACAGGTACAGCAATCGCTGTCAATCACGTTACTGGTTTCATCTGGAGTCTGCTTGAGAAGTTGGCTGTCAACAGAGAGCCGCGACGACAGCATATTTCAGTAAGTTATGAGTCTTCGCAAAGTGATGCTTTGCACTGTCCTGACAAGGTACCACCTCGAAATGAGGTAAGTCTCGCGAAAGTGAGCTAATTCTCAGGAATGAGTAATGTTTGTCTGCCCCGGTTCTGCTCTCACGAGCGGAACCGGGGTATTTCTATTATGCGCAATACTCTTAACCTTGACTAATTGTGCATTTCCAGATATACTATGCCAGATTTATCCGCACCTACCAGAAAGAGCTGATATGGAGCCACAATGGTGCATGATCACTGATTTTCTTGAGCAAACCAGACGAGATGGTCTTATCGCAAATCCATTGCATATGGTAGATCGCTACCGTAAGCCTGTGAAGGATGAGATAGATCGTCTTAATCTCGACCTATCAAATGAAGATGTTGTCTTTGCATTTATGAGTGGACTCGTTGAGCATGTTCGTATAGCAAGACAGCTATGGCAAGAAAATGTACGTACCAAGCAGTACTACAAGGATTCGATTCAAGATCTGTTCACCTGCATGCTTTGCATTGAGCAGTACTTGCCTCAAGAATTGTTTGCTAAGTATTTCAACCCCCTTTTGTCATGAAGGGGGTATTTTTATACATTGCTGTATTATCTCGATATATTTATAAAGTATGACATAAAATATTCCTATTTTATATCTGTTAGTGTACATAATTGTAAATAAAGTGTATAAAAGTATTGACATTTTATTTAAAGTTTGCTATACTACTTTTCGATGCTTGAGTTGTTCTAACAAAGAGCATTTGTACGTTATAAAAGAGCAGGGCATATTTGGTGGTCTTACTGAGTGTATTAAGTATGTTTGGTATGATCACCAATGAAATGCCCCATGTCATGTCCGCTCTTGTGCCCGTCGAAGAGATGGACTACGAGGACTTCTGCTGGTGCGTGGAGAACGGGATCGACCCGTTCAAGTCGCTCGAGCAAAGGGAGTCTGAGGCGAGTGAAAGGCTCGCAGAAGCCAACCAGCGGATCTTCCGCGAGATGGCCCTGGTGAACAGGTAAAAATTCCGGGTGTATTGGCCCGTTAGTAGCCCGCGCTGCATCAATACAGGGGCAGGCTTTCAAAAGCCTATCAGAGCCTAGCAACAGAATTCTGACGTCTAGCACCAAGACGTAAATTAGCCGGCTTCTAGGAGTCGTGACAATACCGCCACCCGCCAGCTCGGCGATTACCAAATAGAGCACACCGACTAACTTGGTGTTGTGCCTCATTGCGAGGAAGTTAGTAAGCCCTGGGAGTAATCCCGGGGTGCAAGTCTACTGGTTACTACCAGTACTGATGAGCTCTGAAAGAGCGAAACTTGAAATCTGTACACAGTTGCCTTGCTCGCAACTAGCAAATTACCAGTGCCACATATTTAAATATTTTTGGGCAGATTGGTGAATAGCTATACATGTGGGCGGGCAGTTGTGCACAGGCACATCATTTGAACCTTATATATAAAGCCTTTGGCTTTCGAATAAAGACTAGACATTTTCCTTTGAAATAATAGAGTACACATATTTTATACAATCTCTTCATTTCTTAAAGTCGATATTATCTCTGGTTTTTATTCGAAAGCTACGGCTTTCAGACAAGTTAGAAAGGTTTCTTCAGGAGTAGGCACGACCGAAACGAGGAACCTTGTTACAGGGGGACTGTAAGCCGTACGCGCTACCCGATACGCTCGGGCCGATGCACGCAGGCATACTGTAACGAAATCGCAACCGCGAAAGACCTTCTGGTGAGCACACCAGACACTTATGGAAACGGCTTAGGTCGGGCGAAATAAGTGCTGCACCTAATAATGCTGGTGCGGGGGTAGGGAGAAATCAGAGTAGCGCGCTTGATGGGAGTACAAACCCATACATCGAACGGGGTGACACCACAAGGTGACATCAACAGGTGACCCGAGAGGGTGAGTATACAATGCGCATTGGGGGACCCTAGCGGTGAAATAAGTGATACCTTCCCCTGTGAGCTCGGCCGTGAAACGCCAAGCTTCCTACAATGGGATCACTAAGCTCGACAATCACACCTTGCTGGCCGCTCTCTTGAGTAAGGTCAAGATAGAGCGCCGCTTGGTGTGATTGCAAATAGTGGCGGCCTGGCCACATCTTAGGATGTGTGAACAGCGTGTATGTGTCGTCCGAGAGTTTTGGAGTGGAGTACTCCTGTACCTTGCTTACAACTAAAACAAGGCTTGGTGGCGTAAGCCAGTAAACCATCAAGCAAACACTCATTGCCTTTCGAGGCACCAATTCGTTGGGGTCTCGGAGGGTCTCAACACGAGTTCTTAATTTTATTGAGAATTCATGCTGAGACTAAATCAAAAATCTTCTAAAAAAGCTCAGAGTACTTTAAACAGTGTATGTATCCAAATATAAATTTGGATTTTTTTGTAGGAACTTGGTTGGTCCCTTTTTGGATTTTGCTAGCGTCTAACATCTAGACTCTAGAATCTAAGCAGGGGCTGATCGGTTTCGACAGTGTTCCCAAAGCAGTATTTGCAACCCGTGTATTGATGGCTCAGACACGTTAAACAGGGCCATTACCTAAACCGCCGCCTGAAAAGACAACGGTTTGAAAAGGATTTATCCAGATTCGGAGCCTCGACTCTGCAGCTCGGCAACAGGAGCAGAGACTGACTTTAGGAAAGACTAATGACGAGCTGCAAAGACAGCCTGACTTCTAGCAAAGACTAGATGGTGCGGAGACCCAACTCCAAGGTGGCCATAAAGCCGAAATTTGGGAATGGTTGTAGCGAGTATTGTGACGATGCACTGGACGAGGGTTCGATTCCCTCCAGCTCCACTTTTTTCCTTTCTACTCGAGAGGGTAGACAGGAGACCATCCAAATCCATATATGAACTGGGGGTTCATATGGCAATCGTTTTTGTTGTAGCAGCACTGATTGTGCTGATCGCAATGTTCGTTGTCATGATCTTCATCGGGTGTATGTCTGACGAAGAGCTCGAGGAGGCTGGGGTGGTGCCTACTTGGCGTCATCGTTAGTCTCACCACTGCTCTGACCTATCTTTACCGGTAGGTCGGGGCCCGACCAGAGTTTATTCGAATGAATCGATTCTGTTCGGGAAAGTAAAAAAAACTTCTCTTTTTCAAGAAGTTATGCTATTGTAGTACGTCGTTGATCAAGTTGATCAAACCCATTCGCACCTCACAACCAAGGAGAAACATGTCGGTAATGCGTGCAATCGTGATGATTGGCATTCCTGCATCTGGCAAGTCTGACTACATCAAGTACCAGTTGGCTCGCACACAGAACAAGTGCGTGGTCTGTCCTGATGACATTCGTGCTGAGCTCACCGGTAATGCTGGTGACCAGAGCAAGAACGCGGAGGTCTGGAAGCTGGCTTACGATCGGGCAGAGAAGGCTTTGCAAGATGGTAAGGTGTTGGTTTTTGATGCCACCAATGCCAAGAAGCTCGATAGAGTTGGGCTACTGGAGTTCTTGCGCTCTGTGATGGGGCCTGATGGCTTCATCAAGGGGGTCTGGATGCAGACACCGCTTGAGGTGTGTCTTGAGCGGATTGCCAAACGTGATCGCAAGGTGCCACAGACTAGTATGGAGCGCATGCATCATGCTTTGTTGGCTGACCCGCCGCGCGTGTACGAAGGCTTTGACCAGCTGTATGTGCCTACGTTTGCTTTGACCTGATTTGCAATTACTACCTAAGGTTATTAGAGAAATCTAATAACCTTTTTATTTATCAAAAGAAATATAACCACTCATAAGCTTGACAATACTACTTCTGTTTGGTATAATACTCAATCAATTAGATTATTAACCAAAATATCACATTTATGCAACAAGATTTGACCCCCAAACAACAAGCAGTAGAACTGATAAAACAAGCCAACCACATACTACTTGTGGCCGGTAAACAGCCTAATGATGACCAGCTCGGTGCTATGGTTGCCCTCGAGCTTATTTTGGAACGCGCTGGCAAGCAAGTGAGCGCTATTATGACTGGTGAATTTCCTAAGTCTAATAAGGTACTTGATGTTCGACACATTAGCCGTGACCTATCTGGTATACGTGATTTTGTGATTCGCCTTGATACGAGCAAGGTAGAGGTAGATAAGCTACGGTATGAAGTCAATGAAGACAATATTGAAGTAGTAGTATCGCCGTTTTCGGGTAATTTTACTGCTCAAGATGCAACTTTTGATTATGGCGCATACAAATTTGATCTAGTAATTGTACTTGGTGTGAGTCAGATAGCTAAAATTGACTCAATTTTAGAACAGAACCCAACCATATTTGATGGTATACACCTGATAAATATTGATGCGCATAGAAGCAACGAGCAATACGGTAGTGTGAATTATATTGAGCCACAGGCAAGTAGCGTGTGTGAAATGCTCGTAGGTATTATTGAGTCAGTAGCTCAAGGTATGATTGATTATCATGTGGCTACTGCACTTCTTACCGGTATTATGAGTAATACTGAAGGGTTTACTGCGCCAAATACGAGTGCTAAGAGTCTGACTATTGCTGCTCAGATGATGAGTGGTGGTGCTAAGCAACAAGAGATAGTCCAGGCACTATTTAGTCACAATAGTAATAATCAGAGCTCTGTTGCAGGTAGTACTCCAAGTGGTGAATTTCGCCCAACTCCAAAGCTAACTGACCCAAAGACAAAAGTTGAATCAAGTAAATCAGAGTCAGGTAAAGCCGAGACTATTGCCGAAAAACTTGCCAAAAAAGGTGTAGAACTCACACAAGAAGGTGTCAAAGATGCCGAAACGGGCGAAGTTATAAGCGAAGACAAGGCTGAAGAAGTAGTAGAGTCAACAAGTGAGGTTGAGCAGAGCCCAAAAAAATTCAAAAATCCCAGCCAGAAGCAGTAGTTTCTGCAGGGGATTTTAAAGGAAGAATGATCAACGGCCAAATCTTGTCAGTGTAATTTTGTTGTTAGGCTATTTACAGTCCGTCATCCTGAATTTACTTCAGGATCTCAATCTTTTATTCTATGAAGCTGAATAATTATTATGTCTACATACTCACCAATAAAACAAACTCGGTTTTGTATGTTGGTGTCACAAGCGATTTAGTGAAAAGAATATATGAACATAAAAGTCATTTAGTATTAGGCTTCACAAGTAAGTATAATGTAGATAAGCTTGTGTATTTTGAAGTACTTTCAAGCGCAGAAGATGCAATAAATAGAGAGAAACAAATCAAGAATTGGCATCGAGATTGGAAGTTTGATCAGATTAAAAAGGAAAATCCGAATTTCAATGATTTATATGGGGAGATCCTGAAGTAAATTCAGGATGACGAAAAGGGAACTATGGAATTTAGACCAGGAATTATCTTAATACACAAGCCGCGTGGGCGTAGCTCCTTTAGTATGGTTGCTCAAGTACGCAGGCTTAGTGGTGTCAAAAAAGTAGGGCATGCTGGCACCCTTGATCCTGAGGCAGAAGGGCTATTGATAATATTGGTTGGCAAGGATTACACAAAACAGTCAGATAATTATCTCAAGCTAGATAAAACTTATGAATTTACTCTAAAATTGGGTGAAACTTCAGATACAGGTGACCAAGAAGGTGAAAAGACGGTAGTATCGAGTGAAAAGCCCGCTAAAAAGGCTATCTTGAGTGCACTTGAGGCATTTACAGGCGAGATACAGCAGGTTCCGCCTCAATATAGCGCTATTAAAATTGATGGCGTGAGAGCCTACAAAAGAGCGCGTAGGGGAGAGAAAGTAGAGATTCAACCAAGAAAAGTCACTATTTACAGATTGGAACTAGTAAAATATGTGTATCCTTATCTTACATTAGTGGCAGATGTATCATCAGGTACATATATTCGTTCTCTCGGAGAAGATATTGGTAGTAAACTCGGCACAGGTGCGTATTGTACTCAGATAATTCGCACAAGAATTGGAAATAATGATTTGAAGGACGCTATTACACTTGCGTAACTCGATCTAATCTGCTACTATAAGGTAATCATATGCTAGCAAAGACTACAAAGAAGAAAGTAATAACAACACATTCTCTACACGAGAAAGACACTGGATCAGCTGAGGTTCAGATAGCTTTGTTTACTTCAAAAATCAATGAATTAACAGAGCATCTTAAAGAGCACAAGAAAGACAATCACAGTCGTCGTGGACTACTTGCCATGGTAAGTAAGCGTCGTCGTCTGCTTGATTACCTCCAGAAGAAATCTCCAGATCGTTACGCTGCTGTTGTCAAAAAACTCAAACTCCGTCGTTAGTGCATTGCTCGCTATGTAAGTAGCACATTTTAGTATTATATTGGCATAACGAATAACATACTTGCCCTCAAAGTTGGTGATAGAGTTGTTTGATCACAAGAATTGTTCAATTGAATGATACCAGTGATTGTATAACCCTCTAACTAACGTTCATAAAATGGGTACAGTAGAAAGATATCAGGTATAAATATGAATATTATTCATCCTTTTGATGGCAAGCAACTCAAGTTAGAAACTGAGTTTGCAGGCAAAAAACTTACAATAGAAACAGGCCAGTTGGCCTTTCGAGCTGACGGAGCTGTGACCGTGCAATATGGTGACACAGTAGTGCTTGCTACTGCTGTAGTAGCACCTAAGGCCAAGCCCGAAACGGATTTTTTCCCACTTCTTATAGACTATGAAGAGCGTATGTACGCTAGTGGTAAGATTTCTGGTAGTCGCTATATGAAGCGAGAAGGTCGCCCATCTGATCAAGCCGTACTGACAAGTCGTCTTATCGATAGACCTATTCGACCGCTTTTTCCTAAAGGATTTCGCAATGATGTACAGGTAATGGTGACAGTACTGAGTGCTGACTTAGAACACGAGCCAGATATAGTAGCTGTAATTGCAGCAAGTACAGCCCTCATGCTGACTGGCGCACCATTCGATGGCCCAGTGGCAGCTGCTCGCATAGGCCAAATTGCTGGCAAGCTGGTGGTGAATCCAACAGTGCCAGAGCAAGAAAAGAGTGATCTTAACTTGACTGTGGCTGGTACAAAAGATGCAATTATGATGGTGGAGTGTGCTGCACAAGAAGCTAAAGAAGATACTTTGACTGAGGCACTTGAGCTAGCAGTGAAGAGCTGGCAACCAGTTATTGCCCTGCAAGAAGAGCTGGCTAAAAAGATGGTTGTTAGACCTATAGAATTTGAATTATTTACACCAAATCTTGATGCATATGAGACGATTAAGAAAAGTCTTGAAAAACAGCTGGGTGAGCGAGTGCGACACGAGAACAAACAAGCTCGACACGAAGCCATTGCTGAGCTAGAAGCTCAGGTATTGCAAGATTTTGGCACTCTTTCAGAAGATGTGGCTGATGATGGTAAAGAACGCTATAGTCACGCTGATGTAAAGGTAGCATTTGAAAAGATCATTGACGGTGAAATTCGCCGAGCAATCTTTGAAGATAAGAAACGTCCAGACAATCGAGAGACTACTGAGGTACGACCTATCTCTGGTGCTGCTGGTATCTTGCCACGTACGCATGGATCTGCAGTCTTTACTCGTGGCACTACTCAAGCACTCACTATTACTACACTCGGCTCACTCTCAGATGCTCAACTCATTGATACTATGGAAGAAGACTCTACCAAGCGGTACATGCACCACTATAATTTCCCACCATTTAGCACTGGGGAAGCTCGCCCGGTACGATCTCCAGGTAGACGAGAAGTAGGGCACGGCTACTTGGCCGAAAAAGCCTTGGTACCAGTAATACCTGAAGTAGAAGACTTTCCATATACTATTCGAGTGGTATCTGAGCTACTGAGTAGTGCTGGTTCTACCTCTATGGCAAGTGTGTGTGGTAGTACAATGAGCTTGATGGATGCGGGTGTGCCTATTACTGCACCTGTTGCAGGTATTGCAATGGGTCTTATGATAGACCACGAAAACCCTAAAAATCATGTAATTCTCTCTGATATTCAAGATGCTGAAGATTTTGCCGGTGACATGGACTTCAAAGTAGCTGGTACCAAAGACGGTATTACTGCATTACAAATGGACATCAAGGTAAAAGGTATCTCACCAAGTATTATGTCTGCTGCTCTAGCTCAAGCCAAAGACAGTAGAATGCACATAATGGAGAAGATGTTAGAGGTGATTGCAGAGCCGAAACCAGATGTGAGTCAGTATGCACCACGTATTACAAAGATTACGATTAATCCTGATAAAATCCGTGAAGTAATTGGCAAGGGCGGTGAAACTATTCAGAAAATTACTGCCGAGACAGGTGTGGAGATTGATATTGAAGATTCAGGCCTAATACTTATCTATTCAGAGGATCAGGCTAAGGCCGATGCTGCCAAAGTGTGGATTGCTTCTATTACTGAAGAGCCTGAGATAGGCAAAACCTACAATGGCAAGGTAATACGGGTGATGGACTTTGGTGCCTTTGTAGAGATAATGCCTGGTAAAGAAGGACTAGTACATATTAGTCAATTCTCTGATGCGAGAGTAGAGAATGTACATGATGTAGTGAGCGAAGGTGATGAGTTTAGGGTAAAATTGACTGAGATAGATGATAAAGGAAGACTTAATTTGTCCAAAAAACTCGCTGATAAATAATCAGGCCTCCAGCCGTGCCCCGAGCTTTCGGGGTATCACTGGGGATTTGCAATGACAACAGATGAGAAACAAGCCAAATTAGATAGTATTGCAGAGAAAATCATTTCTCGGCAGTGTGGGCTTGCAATCGCCAAAAGTTGTATCAATCCTGTACCGGGAGATGGTGACCCAGACTCCAAACTTATGTTTGTAGGTGAGGCACCTGGCGCACAAGAAGATAAAGTCGGTAGACCATTTGTGGGTGCCAGCGGTAAGTTTCTTGATGAAATGCTAGAAAGTATAGGCTTGAGCCGAGACAAAGTATTTGTCACCAATATAGTGAAGTTCAGACCACCAGAAAATCGTGATCCTACTGCTGAAGAGATTAAAATATGCTTGCCATATCTTCTTGCACAGATAAAGGTCATTCAGCCACAGCTGATAATTTTCTTGGGTAGACACAGCATGAATGTGTTTTTACCAGAGCTAAAGATATCAGAGGCACACGGAAACCTATACCGAAGATCTGGAATGGTATTTTTGCCGCTCTATCATCCGGCAGCAGCCCTGTACAACGGTGGTATGCGCTCAACTCTACTCGAAGATTTTGCCCAAATACCTGCAATATTACAAAAACTTGAAAATTAACCAATAGATACCGTGTCATCTCGAGCGTAGTCGAGGAATCGCATAGATTTCTCCACTTTGGTCGAAATGACATTTGTCATTATTATTAACCCTTGTATCCACTCGATACAAAACAAAGGAGAAATCATTACAAACTAATGGATTCAAACAATAAAAAACAATTTAATAGCCGACCACTGACTGCTCAAGATTTGGGTATGTCAGCTAAAAAGCCTGCGCCCAAACAAGAGACTGCTCCTGTAGCAAAAGCACCTACTCCCAAGCTAATGCCAGCGGGCACAGCTGCCAAAGCTACCGCAAAAGCACCTACGCCAAAATTGATGCCAGCAGGTACTGCTGCCAAAGCTGCCGCAGCTAATGGTACGCAAAAGCCTAGTCACAATGGCAATAATCAAAACCGTTCTCGAAACAACAACAAAAATCGACAAGGCGGCGGAAGCGGCCCACGCGGTGTAGGTAGGGGCGGTGACAACTTTGCTCAGCGTCGTAAATACGATAGAGGCCCAGCAGTATTTTCTGAAGGTAGCTTTAATGCCAATGGTAAGCCAGGTGCTACAGAAGTAAAGGCTACAGCTAAGCCTGTGTCTATGAGCAAGACAGATGCCGGTAAGCTCAAGATTATTCCTCTTGGTGGACTAGATAAGATCGGTAAGAACATGATGGCGCTTGAGTACGAAAACGACATTATTGTGATGGATATTGGCTTTATGTTTCCTGGGCCAGAAACACCGGGTATTGATTACATTATTCCTGATACTACTTATCTTGAAGAACGAAAGCACAAAATCCGTGCTCACTTGATTACTCATGCTCACATGGATCATGTTGGTGGTATACCATTTATCTTGCCAAAGCTACCAGCTCCAATATATGCAGCTAATTTTACGGCCAAGTTTATTGAAAGACAACTAGAAGAATACAAGTTGCCTTTCAAGCCAGAGATCCGCACTGTTGACCAAGATAGTGGTGAAAAGATACAGCTTGGTGCATTTAGTATTGAGTTTATCCGTATCACGCACTCTATCCCAGACGCTTGCTCGATTGCTATTCATACACCAGTGGGAACACTTATTAATACTGGGGATTGGCGTTTTGATGACGATCCACTGAGCGGTAAGCCTAGCAACAAGGCTCGCTTAAAAGAGCTTGGTGACGAAGGCGTGCTTATGCTTATGTGTGATAGTACGAGCTGTGAAAACATGGGCACGAGCCCAACGGAACAAGAGATTATTGAGACTCTCGATGAGATATTTATTCGTAACTACAACAAGCGGGTGATTATTAGCTCATTTGCTTCACAAGTAGATCGTATTCAGGTGTTTGTAGATGCTGCGCACAAGGCTAAGCGTAAGCTTGCACTGGCTGGACGAAGTTTGCTGAGTAACATGGAAATAGCAGTGAAGCTTGGGTATGTCAAAGTACCACCGGGTCTACTTATTAAGGCTGCTGATGTCAGCAAATATCAGGATGGTGAAGTAGCAGTACTTACCACGGGTCACCAAGGTGAAGAAAACTCTGGCCTAGTACGTATGGGCAAGGGTGAGCACAAAGACATCAAGCTCAAGGCCTCAGATGTAGTGGTACTTTCAAGCTCGATTATTCCTGGTAACGAAAAGTCAGTATGGGGTATGGTAGATGACCTATTTCGATGGGGACCTTACGTGTATCAACAGGCTACTAGAACTTTTGATGATCTAGGAATTATGCACACATCTGGTCATGCATACTATGAAGAAGTGAAGGAGATGATTTCTTTGGTACGACCAAAGTATTACTTACCAATTCACGGTGAAGTGCATCATATGGTACACAATGCCGAGATTGCCAAGCGTGGTGGGGTAGTGAAACCAGAAAATGTCTTTGTGATAGAGAATGGTCAAACACTTGAGGCCATGGATGGAGCAGTGAAGCTTGGTCCAATCGTACAGTCTGGCTCAGTATTGATTGACGGTAGTGGTATTGGTGATGTGCAAGACATAGTACTTAAAGACCGACTAGCCATGGCTAGTGATGGCATCTTTACGGTAATTGCTACTGTCAATCGTAAGACTGGTAAGCTTGTGACTAGTCCAGATATTATTAGCCGTGGGTTTATCTATGTGAAAGACAATGAAGAGTTACTGAACAGCTCACGTACCATTGTCAAAAATATCTTTGCTAACCGCAACCCTAAGACTCCACCCAACTCACCGATAGTAAAAGCACGTATGCGTGATGAGCTCAGTAACTTGCTCTACAAGGTGACAAAGCGTAGTCCAATTGTGTTGCCTGTAGTAATAGAAGTCTAGTCACTCGGCAATATACAGCGCGAATTTCTTCGTTGTATTATTGCCTTAGCTTTCCCCGTCAGCCTGAATTTATTTCAGGATCTCTTCTGACTGTGTCATTCTGGGGTACGCCGAAGAATCTAGATCATAAGAGAGTTTACGAGTTATCCTTGGTCGGTTATTGTCGACAGATTGTCGGAATGCATGGCTCGTGTGCTACTTGCGAGAGCGCAATCGAACAACTTTTGCAAGGGCAGTCATAACTATTGCAGCAGTTGTTCTGAAGATAGTGTGCAATAGCTAGGCTTGGCCACCAATTGCTAGAGATTGGTGGTTTTTATTTGATGATTGACAAGCACAATGTACCAGGTCTAATATAGTAAATCTTGAAGTCTAAAAGATTTTAAGACTATACTCAAAGAGAAGGGGGCTCACGTGGGGTATTCGAGTAATATTCATGCTCATTCAGAG